>CAZQOC010000007.1:0-19082 GCA_964594745.1 uncultured Sulfurovum sp. | reverse complement strand
TAAACTGTGAAGGTTTCCGTGGGGTTTCTCAATCACTTGGTCACCACATTGCAAATGATACGATCCGTGATTATGTATTTGACGGAAGTCCTGATATGCTGGGTGAGGCAATTGAGCCTGGTGAGTATGATGTGGCCATTATTGGTGACTACAACATCGGTGGTGATGCGTGGTCAAGCCGTATCCTTCTTGAAGAAATGGGTCTTCGTGTAACTGCACAGTGGTCAGGTGATGCAACACTTAAAGAGATGGCGCAAACACCAAAAGTAAAACTAAACTTACTGCACTGTTATCGTTCTATGAACTATATTTCACGTCATATGGAAAAAGAGTATGGTATACCTTGGATTGAGTATAACTTCTTTGGTCCTACACAAACTATCAAGTCATTACGTAAGATCGCAGCATTCTTTGATGAGACGATTCAAGCGAAATGTGAAGAAGTTATCGCTAAGTATCAACCAATGATTGATGCGGTGGTAGAGAAGTATAAACCAAGACTTGAAGGTAAAGAAGTTATGTTGTTTGTTGGTGGTTTAAGACCTAGACACGTGATTGGTGCCTATGAAGACCTCGGTATGGAAGTAATCGGTACTGGGTACGAGTTTGCACATGATGACGACTATAAAAGAACAAAAGACGAGATCTTCAGATCAACAGTTATCTATGATGATGTGAACGAATATGAGCTTGAAGCGTTTGTTAAAAAACTTCAACCAGACTTGGTTGCTTCAGGGATCAAAGAGAAGTATGTATTCCAAAAAATGGGTCTGCCATACAGACAGATGCACTCTTGGGACTACAGTGGTCCATACCACGGTTATGATGGTTTTGCAATTTTTGCTGCAGATATGGATCTTGCTATTAATTCTCCAGTTTGGGGACATAGTACAGCACCATGGGATAAAGAAGGAGAAGCATAATGCAAGATGTAAATAAAATAGACAATGGACAAAAACTGTTTCAACATCCTGAGTATCAAGATGTATTAAAAAACAAAAAGCAGTTTGAAGGTGCAATGGGTGCTGTAGATACAGCCAAAGTTGAAGAGGTTGCTGAGTGGACTAGAACATGGGATTACCGTGAGAAAAACCTTGCTCGTGAAGCGATTACGGTTAACCCTGCAAAAGCGTGTCAACCTTTAGGTGCTGTTATGGTAGCACTTGGATTTGAAGACACTATGCCATATGTGCATGGTTCTCATGGATGTGTTGCATACTTTAGATCATATTTTACACGTCACTTTAAAGAACCGACTCCATGTGTTTCTGACTCTATGACAGAAGATGCAGCGGTATTTGGTGGTCTTGTGAACATGAAAGACGGTCTAAAAAACTGTGCAGCACTCTACAAACCAAAAATGATTGCAGTTTCTACGACATGTATGGCTGAAGTTATTGGTGATGACCTTTATGCCTTTGCAGTAGCAGCAAAAGAAGAAGATGGTGGTGAGTTCTTACCAGAAGACTATCCTATCCCTTATGCGCATACACCATCATTTACAGGTAGTCACATTACTGGTTACGATAACATGATGCATGGTATTATGTCTCAACTTACTGAGGGTGTTGAAGTTAACAAAAATGAGAAGATCAACATCATTCCAGGTTTTGAAACCTATATCGGTTCGATTCGTTCTGTGAAAAACATTGTTGAATCATTCGGTGCTGAGTATACAATGCTTGGTGACCATTCTGATCAATGGGATATGCCAGCAGGTGAATACTCTATGTTCCAAGGTGGTACTAAAATAGAAGATGCCAAAGATTGTAAAAATTCTAAAGCAACACTTTCTCTTCAAAAATATGCAACAGTCAAAACTATGAAAATGGTGACAAAACGTTGGAAGCAAAAAGAGAGTGCCAACCTTAATCCTATCGGACTTAAAGGTACAGATGAGTTCATTATGAAACTTGCTGAACTTACAGGCAAGGAAGTACCTGAAAACCTTAAAACAGAGCGTGGTAGATTGGTAGATGCTATGCAGGATTCTTATCCATATATGCATGGTAAGAAGTTCGCTATCTGGGGTGATCCTGACTTCTTGGTAGGTATGGTTTCATTCTTGCTTGAAATGGGTGCTGAGCCTACACACGTACTTTGTCACAATGCCCCACGTGGTTGGGAAGAAGAGATGAGAGCATTGCTTGATACTTCACCAGCTGCTGCAGATTGTCATGTATGGGCAGGTAAAGACCTCTGGCACATGAGATCACTACTCTTCACTGAGCCGGTTGATTTCATGATCGGTAACTCATACGGTAAAGAGCTTATGAGAGATACAGGTACACCACTGATCTATATCGGGTTCCCTATCTTTGATAGACACCACCTCCATAGATACTCTATCGCTGGATATGACGGTGCATTGAATCTCTTAACATGGATCACGAACAAAGTTCTTGATCAGTTGGATGAAGATACGAAAGGTATCGCATCTACAGATTACTTTTTTGACCTTATTAGATAAGTTTAAAATATATCATTCTTTCAGACTGTCCCTTTGGGGCAGTTCATCTTATAGCTCACATTTTTATTTTTTAATTTCTCACTCTTTTTCATTTATTTTATCTCTGGTACACTTTTTGCATTATTTGTAGAAAAAGGACAGATATGAGTGTACAAAAACAGATCAAAGATAACCTGCTAAAAGAGATCTATACCGATATCGATAAAATGTATGACTTCATGGAACAACATTTTGTTTTAAGTCAGGAACATGAAGATGTCGTCATTAAGCAACTCAACAAGCTTAAAGATCAATTTTATTTAATAGCGTCAAACAGTAAGTTGTCTTAAAATGGAATATTATGTCATTATAGAAAAATTCTGTACCTGTGCAAAAAAGCACAAACTGGAACAAGTACGTATTTTTGATACAAAAGAAGAAGCAGAAGAACATTCATATGAATGGGCAGATAGACTTAATAATACTTTTTGTGGGAGACATGGCTTCGACAGTGTCGAAGTGGACGACAATTTTGTCATTTCTGTAGAAAAAGGAGGGTTTGTAGAGGCTTGTGAGATATAATAATTACTTTTTCATTCTTCTTGATATCCTTATATACGGTGTGTAGAGCACTTTTGTATCCAGTTGGGAACACTACATGCAGAGTAACTACAAAGAGATAGGATTTGAAGTCTCTTAAAACAATAGTTAAGGATCAAAAATGGAATATCATGTAGTAGTAGAAAAAATGTGTGGATGTGCGAAAAGAAAAGATATGCCTCAAATTAAAACATTTGATGACAAAGAAAATGCAGAACGTATTGCTTATGCATGGGCGCAACAGCTCAATGAGAGTTTTTGTGGCAAACATGCATTTGATGTTGTACCAGTAGATGACAATTTTGTTATCGCTGTTGGTGAGGGAAGTTATTAAAAACTGTATATTGTAAAAGATATTTCATGACCATTGGCGTGCGAAAAGAGATAAAAAAGGAAAAAAATGAAGTTGAAAATTTTTATAGTTTTATGGGTATTGTCTGGTTATGTTATAGCTGGAAGTATCAACATAGCAGTAGCGGCAAATGTCTCTTTTGCTATGAATGAGTTAAAAAAAGCATTTCACATCCTGTATCCTGATACCGTAGTGAACGTGACACTTGGAAGTAGCGGAAAGTTGACTGCACAGATCAAAAACTGTGCACCCTATGAGCTGTTCATGGCGGCAAATATGATGTACCCTAAAGCTCTGTACAAAGAAGGGTTAGCTGTTAATGAACCAGTTATCTATGCTCAAGGGGGTATTGCTTTTTTTAGTGGTAAGAAACAAGATTTTACCCAAGATATGAAGTTTTTAGATAGTGAGTCAATTAAAAAAATAGCATTGGCAAATCCTAAAACGGCACCTTACGGTAAAGCTGCCATTGAAGCGATGCAGAGTGCGGAACTTTTACCTGGCATAGAAGAGAAGTTTGTTTACGCAGAAACCGTATCGCAAACAGTAACGTATGCCATTACAGCAGCAGATGTAGGGTTTATAGCCAAATCTTCACTCTACAGTCCTACTATGTCAGAGTACAAAAAGGGTGAGCATTGGGCTGATGTGGATACTGACCTCTATACACCTATAAATCAGGGTATCGTCATACTCAAAGAGGGAAAAGGGAACAAAGAGGTCAAAGCTTTTTATGATTTCATGCAAAGCCCACAAGCTAAAAAAATACTACAAGCGTATGGATATTTATTGCCATGAGCCAAATAAAAGCAACGATAACACAGATCAATACAGTGGATAATCTCAATATAGTGACATTTGATTTTCACGGTATGATGCTGAAGATGATGAGTTTGGATCTCATGAGCGGTGTTGAAGTAGGGAAAAAGGTTATGTTAGCGGTGAAACCTACACACATAGCGATTGCAAAAGATTTTACAGGTATGCTAAGCTATTCAAATCAGATTAAAGCAGTGGTTCAGTCCTGCGAAATGGGCATATTGCTGAGCAGTGTGAAACTGCTCGCAGTAGATGTACTTTTAGAATCTATCATCACAAGCCAATCTGCATTGATAATGGATATTAAAGCCGGAGATGAAGTAACTGCAATGATAAAAGCGAGTGAAGTCTCTATTGTGGAGTTATTGGATGAGTGAGTTATTGGAGAACATCACCGTTGAACCATTTTTACTCTCGTTTAAACTGGCTGGACTGACTACCTTGATACTGTTTGTCCTCTCTGTTCCTTTGGCGTGGTATCTCTCACAGACTAAATCAAGATTAAAACCCTACCTGGAAGCTGTGACGGCATTACCATTGGTATTACCTCCATCTGTTTTGGGTTTTTATATTTTGGCTGTACTCTCAGTAAACTCCCCTTTAGGTGCTTTTTTTGATAATGTGTTTGATATCAAGTTGGTCTTCAATTTTGAAGGTTTGGTAGTGGCAAGTTGTTTTTACTCTTTGCCTTTTATGGTGCAACCGCTACAAGGCGGCTTTGAATCACTCAACAAAAATATGCTTGAAGCCTCCTATTTGAGTGGAAAGAGTACTTTCCAGACCGTGTTCAAAGTAGCACTGCCCAACATCAAGCCGGCACTGCTTACAGCCATCATCGTCACCTTCGCACATACAGTCGGTGAGTTTGGTGTGGTGTTGATGGTAGGAGGAAGTATCCCGGGAGAGACGAAGGTGGCCTCTGTTGCCATCTATGAATTTGTCGAAGTGATGGATTATGGTTCAGCACATATTTATAGTGGTATTATGGTCATACTCTCTTTCTTGGTATTGCTGAGTGTGTATCTGTTCAACCATAAACAAAATCAAAAATTTGGTGGATTTCATTCATGATAAAGATAGACATAAATAAAAAACTGCATGGTGCCAATGGAGAGATGGATCTAGCAGTCGATTTTACTATAAAAGAGGGCGACTTTATTGCACTGGCAGGTCAGAGTGGAAGCGGAAAGACAACGTTGTTACGCATACTTGCTGGCTTAGAAGAGGCAAGCGGTACGTTGCGCATAGGTGATGAAGTCTGGATGGACAATAAAACAGTGCTCCCTGCGCAAAAAAGAAAAATAGGGTTTGTGTTTCAAGACTATGCATTGTTCCCCAATATGAGTGTAGAAGAGAACCTCTTATTTGTTAAGAAAGATAAAGCACTGGCAAAGCATCTTTTAGAGATCACGCAACTTAACCAATTAAAAGATAAATTACCTAATACTCTAAGCGGTGGACAAAAACAGCGGGTAAGCCTCTGTCGTGCGATGATGAACAGACCAAAACTTTTACTGATGGATGAACCGCTTTCTGCACTTGATCCTGAAATGCGTACAAAACTGCAAAATGAGATACTGACCTTACATAAAGAGTTTGCTACTACAACTATTATGGTGAGCCATGATCCAAGTGAGATATACAGATTGGCAAAGAGGGTGATAGTTTTGCATTTGGGAGAAGTTATAGGAGATGGGACACCTAAAGAAATACTGCTTAAGACAAGCGGAAGTCAAAAGTTCTCTTTTGAAGGAGAACTGCTTGATATTGTAAAAGTAGATGTGGTCTATGTGGCAATTGTCTCAATAGGACAACAATTGGTCGAAGTAGTCATTAGTTCTGTAGAAGCTAAAAATCTTCGAATAGGACAGAGGGTTGATGTAAGTACGAAAGCATTTGCCCCGATGTTAAGTTAAAAAGGAGAGTCTGTGTATAAAGATGAATGGACGCAGGAAGAATATATTAGATACAAAAAGACCAACCAAGAAAAGAATATTGAAACGTTATTAATTGATACGATAAATACTCCTATTGAAGGAGCCAAAACGCTACTTTACAACCCGTATGAATTACAAAAATATCCTAAAGGTACGGTATTGGTCTTTTACTGTGACACGGGTAAGGCGAGTTTGGAACGTTTGGGTGAATATAAGAAAAAGTTTCCGGATAAAGAGTGTATCTCACTTAGAGGAGGTCGGGGGTACTGGCGAAAAACATGCAGTGTCTGATGAACATTCCTCATCTTGAGATTGCAGTGAAACCCCTAAAATGGTCTCAATAGCTTTGGTATCAAAGCCACACATACGTTGACCGTCGACACTGATCAGTGGTCTGCGTATCAAGATCGGATCATAGAGCAGCATGGTCAATGCCTCTTTTTCTGAGAGAGTATGAGGGTCAAGTTCCCCACTCTTAATGGCAGGTGCATTGGGGTTGAACCATTGGACACAAGGTATTTTGTTTAAATAGGTGAAGAGTTCATCTTCATCCATATTGTGTTGAAGAATGTTACGGGAAATGATTGTGCACCCAGCATTTTCTAGAATTTTTTTCTGTTTGGCGTTAGTGCTACAGCCGGGCTTTTCATAAAAAAGTATCAGTTTCATCCCATTTCTACTATATCTATTGCTTTATCTGTAAGACAATAGGTGGTTGTCCCATCATCTTCTTTGGTCATACATTCATTCAGGCAGCCTGCATCCCAAAGTATCTCTATGGCTTCATCCACTCTTTGTTGATTGAGACCCAAATACATGGCAATATCTTCAGCTTCATAGACACTGTAGTTCTCTTCATCAGATAGATTATATATTGCTTTCATGACACTTTGTATCACTTGTGTTTTTGTGATTTGGCTTTCCATGTCTACTCCTTCAGTTTTGCTATTTGTTTTTCCAAAGCTATGCGCTGGAGCGGATGTACAGAAGTATGTTTCATCCACTCTGTATAGGCTTCCAGATAGTGTTCTTTAATAAATATATGCAAATTTTGTACTTGATCTGTAAGTGTTTCAAGGTATGCTTTGGCTTCATCATAGGTAAATTTATCTATAGGCTGCAGTCTTCTTTGAATACCCTCTATCAGTTTCTCATCTAAGCAATCTTCAACCATACTGCAAAATGTTGTCGCTGCATTCAGGTCCGCATAGGTTTCATTCCATATACGTCCATGTATCATTTGATCATAGGCAAGATCTAGAAAAACCGGCGCAAATTCAAGTACCTGAACCAGTTCAATAAAATCAGAATCCACCATTGCCCTAAAAAGCATACGGCTTCTGTTACGTATTTTAATGCGTAGGTTATCTTTATCGATGACCTCTGGATTGACGATGCTGAAACGCTCATATGCTGGTAGTCTTGAGTGATTGAAGGCCATAATAGAGACGATAGGGTTCTTATCTCTTACCTGGTCAGGGTGAGAACCTGAAGGTCTGTAAAATGCCCACTCCAGTCGCGCCTCATCATCTTCATGTCGCATGTATATCTCATCACCCTTCGCTTCAAAGTCAGGTTCATCCTTGAGTGCTTCTATCTCTTCTTTGTAGTTTAGTTCGTACATTACTTATTCCTTACAGATCAAAATAGAACACATCACCATACTTTTCAAAACGTTTCATATTTTGTTTCTCACTGAGAAGAAAGAGGGTAGGTATAGATGGGGATGATTCGATCTTGAAAAACCCGTCACTCAGTACCATTAAAGTGGCATCAAATTTCGAATGGACCTGCATATATTTTAAAAGAGGTGAAAAATCCGTTCCGCCATTACCTTTTTCAAAAGCGATGCTTGGTCTGATATCTTGTGTCGTATAGGTGACGATTTTAGTCGTATCTACCGTTTCATCAAAAGGGATTACGGTAATTTCATAGTCTGAGCTCATACGTAAGATAGCATCGATGATACCTAGAAATTTGGCAAAGGTTTTAGTCTGTATGCTCATAGAACGATCCAGTGCGATGTAGAGTGTGAGACGCGTATGTTCTTGTTTGTACCCCGGTAGATAGAGATTTTGGTGAATAAATCTGCGGTTGGGTCGGCTAAAATCACTCTCTTTGTCAAAAAAACTCTCTGTCATATAGGTATGTAAAAGTGTTTCCAAATCAATCTTGGGACGAATGACTTCATGGATGACCTCTAAAAATGAAGCAGGGATGTTGCCCTGCTTTTGTGCCGCACCTATGGCTTGGACGATCATCGCATCTATCTCTTCCATTGTTGCTTCGGTATCCCCTTCATTCTCGATGAGGTCCAGTTTTTGTTCCTGTGGATTTTCATCATCGGGTGTTCCTTCTCCCTCAGGATTTTCCTGGTAGAGGGCATTGTAGACCTCCTCTACGCTCTTGTTACGAAATTTCTCCATCATCACTTCATTTTCAGGGCTTTCACCTACACGTTCAAAATCACTTAAGAGAATATTGATGACAACGTCACTGCTTCTATTCCAGAGCTTGGGATCACGCTCTTTCATCCTGAAGGCGTGTTTGAGCAGGACATGTAACAGCGTATGGGCATAAGTATATTTAAGATGGGCATCATTTAGAGTGGAGAGTTTCTCTTCATCGACAAAAATCGCCACGCCATTAGTCTCGAATGCTTCATGCGGATTACTGCGAAAATGCATAGGCAAAGAGAGTGCCATCACACTTAAAAAGGGATGGTCAAAAAGAAACTGAACGCGTATTTTTTCAAGGCGTTTTTGTAACTCAGAGGATATAGTCGCCATATTTTTCGAGCCAGGCATCAAAATGGGGATGAGTAGCCAGCGCTTCATCTTTGACAATAATGTCTTTGATCAACATGACAGTAAATTCTGTAGGAAGATATTCAGCAAAGGCAAAAAGGTGATCTTGATGTTGTGTTGATGCATTATAGTATTCTACCAGTGCAGAAACCAGTGCATACAGTAAGGCAGGCTGGTTTTCTATTTGCGGATATTCACCTTCATAAATAGCGGCGATATTGGGTAGATCTTCATAAATCTTTACATATGAGAGAAACTCTATACCCGCGCTGTAGCCAATTGTACCATAGATGATGGAAGCAATGCTCTCTAATTTTTGGTTTAGTTTGATGATATTTGAGAGCATATGGTAACTTCTCGGCGTTGCAAATGCGGGGTTGGCATCGTCTTCTATGACTGGCTCTGTAGAGAGAAGATCAGGGCGGAAACTGAGAAAACCAATGATGAAATGATGTAGTTCTTCTTTGAGGGCAAAGAGTTTAAAGTCATCAAATCGTGCTTCCACATGCAAATGTACCATACGATTTGCCAAGGGAGTCGGCAATTTAAAAACAACACCTCTGTCACTGATTCTGTTCCCTGCACAGATGATCCGCCAACCTTTTGGTAATACATACTCTCCCATTTGACGGTTCAATACGAGTTGATAGATGGCTGCCTGAACTGATGGCGGTGCAGAGTTAAGTTCATCTAAAAATAAGATACCCTCAGAGTTATTATCTCTAGGAAAAAAGACAGGAGGCATCCATACGGTTTGATCTTCTTTGATGGAAGGTACACCACGCAGGTCTACAGGATCCATCTGTGAAAGACGTATATCCACCAGTTCCAAATTCTTATTTTTGGCAACATCTGCAACGATGTATGATTTCCCTATACCGGGGCTTCCATGAATGAACAGAGGGGTGTCTGTATCGATCAGCGTATCTATATATCTGTAGAGCTCTGCGGTTGAGATAGAAGGTGTCGTCATGCACTCATTTCCTTGACCATGCATGTAAAGCAGCTGAGTTGATCATCACAGGTAGCACATGCCGGCGCTATAGAACCTATACGATCATACAGATACTTCTTCCAGAGTTTGTCTTTTGGTTTATCCGCAGCAAGCGTAGCAAAGTTCAATTTCATGAATTCACCCATTTGTGTTCTACTCTTAAAGCCCATATCTTCATACATATGGTTCATTTGTAAAGAGTGTTTGGCGACTAAAGGTGCCAATATTCTTTTTGCATGTTCACTCGAAGCATGTGCTTGCAACAGTTGTTTAACCTCTTCATACATCTTTTTCTGTTCTGTCATACTGTTTTGTTTTTTCATAATTCCATCTCCACTATTTTTCCCATTGTGATCTCAGCCACTTCACGTCCAAAATCAAAACACTCCTGCAACTCCTCAGATGTAGGTATGAGTTTGATCTTTAACGGGGGCATAGGCAACCTGAATTTAAGCCAACGCATACGGTCTTGTAACATCTCTGGTGCTTCGCCTGTCCAGCCGTATGATCCGAAAGTGGCTCCAACTTTACCTGTATTTTCAAGGTAAGGCATACATGCCAAAAGATCCCATGCGGGTTTTACTGCATCCCCATTGATCGTGGGTGAGCCTATAATGACCGCATCAGACTCTTCTAACAGATCGATCATATTTTGTTCTTCAAGGGAGGCAAGGTCATACATACTGGCGATAATGCCTTCGATCTCATCGGCACCCTGTGTGATCTTCTCTGCCATAGCAAGGGTATTGTCATAACTGGACATATAAAACACAGAGACCATTTTTTTACCGATGATGTTCTTCTTATCTCTAGTCTCATCACTCCACATCGTGTATTTGTCGATGTAAGATTGTGGATTTGTCCGTAAAACCGGTCCATGTAGCGGTGCGATCAACCCTATTTCAAACTTGTTATAGAGCTTTAAGGCTTGCAGTACAAATTGTTTAAATGGACGCATGATGTGTTGATAGTAGTATTTGAACGCATACGAGAAATCACCCACTTCATCATCAAACAGACGTTCATCATAGTAGTGGCTTCCAAAGACGTCACCGCTAAAAAGGATCTTGTCCTCATGGAGGTAAGAACTCATAGTATCTGGCCAATGTAAAAACGGTGTGCTTAGAAATTCTATGGTCTTATCTCCCAAAGAAATGATTTTGCCTGTATTGGCTATCTCATAGTCTATATCTTTCTTAAGCAGTGCCTTGAGCATCATGACCGCACGACCTGAAATGATAAGCTTGGCTTGTGGTGCACGCTCCATGAGCTCGACCAGTGCACCAGAGTGGTCCGGTTCTAGATGATGCAAGACAATATAGCGTATCTCATCATACTCACACAGCAGCTCTAGACGTTTGAAAAATTCATCTGAAAACTCTTTTTTAACGGTATCCATGACACAGACACCCTCAGATCCACGCACAAGATAACTGTTATAAGAGCTTCCGTTAGCTGTTTTCATAATGATATCAAATGTGCGTATCATTGGGTCGAAGACACCAATAAAATGTACGTTCTTAGCTAAAGTGGTCATCGCTGCTTTCATGCGTTTATATACGAGATATTGATCTCGCCCTCGTCACTCTCTACGCGGCACTGACACATCAAGCGTGTCTTATTATTTAGTGCATTAATGACCTTTAATGCATGTTCTTCTTTTGGGGTGAGGGGATTAAGATATTCCATGCCTTCTTCTATTGAGGCGACACAGGTTGCACAGTCTCCGACACGACATCCAAATTCCATAGATGCACCTGTTTTTTGTGCAACTTGTCTTAAGCTCATTCCTGCTGGTACTTTGACTTTAATGTTATCATTGTTCAAGTTTACAGTAGCCACATTTATCCTTTTGTTACACGATATGTTTATACCCAACTGTATGCAAAATATGTTCTAGGAGCGTCCATAGAGTAAATAGAGATAGTCATAAATATCACTTAAAAAGAATCTGCGATTATCACGCTCTTCAAAATGTCCCACCCAGCCGCTATCATTTTCCAGTACTTTTCTGCTGGGCAGTACAAATTCATTATAGGGTAGTTGGGTTTTAAGTACACTGGAATGGGTGATGGCCAGAATGACTGCATCAAAAACTGTATCCAGCATCTCATTGTCATCATTTAAATAGAGTTTGCCATCTTGTTGAAACATACGGAAAATACTTAAAATCTCTTTGGCTTCCTGCAACTCGCTCATCTTTTGGATACTCCCATTGCACAGACATAGAGTATAGGATCGTTTATCTTTAAAAAGGTTTGGAGCTTTTTGTCATAAAAGGCACCTATTCCAGTAAATCCAAGTTTTTTTTCATGCGCTTCGAGTGAGAGAAAATGTGCAGAAATGGCTGAAGTGATCAGTTCTTTAGGTGTAAATGACGGAGCAGTAAATATAATGATTATAGCAGCACTCATGATAAACTTTTGATCAACCAAAATATGTGTGATTTCTTTGGCATAATCTCCGGCATTCTCCAGTTGATCATTTTTGTAAATACCGGGTTCTATTGAAGCATTTGGCAGCACAACCAGCATAGTGGTTATCGGTGAAGGTATATATATCATACGCTTTATAAAATATTCTGAAAGTTCGCTTGATAATTTTTGATCTTCAAAAAGACGTGCCGAACGCCTCTCATAGATGCTTGAAATCTGAATATCGGGTGCCTGTATCTCGGGGTATCTAACGGTGTATTTATAATATTCCAATTCTTTAGTAAAACGACTGACACTCTCCCAATAATCAGTTGGGGCGACATACATGAGGGGAGCAGTAAGAGCAATAGAAGGTTTTTCGCTCTCTTCACCTATAGCTATTGCCAGAGCACTATACTCCTGAGATGTAAATCCCATTTGTTCATTAAGACTTAATGCATCAATGTCAGACAAAATTGTTGCATTGTGTCCTAGTGTTTTTGCAGCAGAGAGTATGGATGCGGCTTGATGTCCTGCATCCAGATAGCAGTAACGTATGGCACGACTTCCATATTTCCACTCTGAACGAAAAGGTACAATAGAGATGATAAATATCATACCTTTAAAACGGTTTGAAATCGAAACAGCGTTTTCAATACCGTCTTCTTCTATCTCACGAATCAACACTAAAGCTTCTTTATGTGAATCTACATGGTATATGCCGCTAATAACACCTTTTATTCCTCTAATTTGTATATAGAGTTCAACAGGATGTAGATTACCTGCAGAAGGTGTATTGAGCTGATAATAAGGCTTCCCCCCTATCATACTTTCAGATGTGATAAATCTTGAGATCTCTGCAACTTTTAATTCAGGTATACTTCCAAAAGGATAGGAAAATGAAAAACGCGGGTAATGTTTAAATAAAGAAGGCTGAGAGGACCAGTCTATATATCCGCTCATGCGAGCCACACGCATAGGTGTAAGGGAAGTATCTTTATATAAATTATTCATTTATGAACCTAGGTATTAAACAGACATCCACTCTTCATGCGTATGTCCAGTCTTTTTAACATTAACTGCGTTTTCAACTGCTTCCAAACAAGCATCATAATTGACTTCATCTACAATTTCAGGTACCAGTTCCTTATAAATGATTAACCCTTCTCTATCTATCACATACACAGCTCTAGCAAGTCTGTCTTTGAGTTTACCTTCAGAGATGAGCAAGCCATATTTTTTAGCAAAATTACGATTGGTATCAATCACTAGTTCCGCACCATCTATAGACTCTTTTTGGGCATATTCTTTTACAAAATCCAAATCATCTGTTGTCACCATATAGGTAGTCAGTTTAGAAAATTCCTTTACCAGATCATTAAATTTTTTAGCGCCTAAAGAACAGACTTCGGTTTTTAATGATGGTATCGCAATAATGAGCTGTGTTGTTGGCGCAATCATCCCAATAACATTTTGTGATCCATCAAGTTTTGTAATACGTGCAGCAGGTGCTTCACTCCCTAAAGGTAATTTTTTTCCGAGCAGTGTCGTTGGTGTTCCATGTACTGTTATTTGCATACTTTCCTCACTTTTTTATTTATGAATTGCAATATTTATTCTATTTATTAAACAATTATTTGTATATTTTTTGTATACTTTATTGTTATAAATCATAGTATTTATGCTAATATATAGATATTAAACCAATGAAAAGAAGTAAGAATGTTCATATCTGATCTGCCTGATGAGTGCCAAACCTGTTCCCTGGTATTTGCCTATAAAGAAATAGAATTGCTCTATGAGATCGCGGTACTGCTAAGTGGTACTGATGATGTCCATGAGAGTATTGAAAAAAGTATGCGTATGCTTAAACATGGCAAATATCTAGAGCGTTGTGCACTTTTTTTGCTTAATGAAGAAAAAACACATCTTGAACTTTATGCTTCCATCGACTTGAGTACACAACAAAGGAATATAGCAACCTACAAATTGGGAGAAGGCGCTACCGGTCTTGCAGCAAAAAGTGCTGAGCCGATCGTTATTGAAAATATTCATAACAATATAAATTATCTTAATAAAATGGGGGCTCTGAGTACCTCTATGATATCTTATGTTGCTGTACCAATCATACAAAATGATGGTGTGGTCGGAGTCATATCTGCCAACCTGGGTAAAAATGCACCATTGAATTTTGATGATATTGTACGTATGTTGACCATTTTAGGTTCACTCTCTATCGGTTCACTGATGGTACATCGTAGATTTGACAAAGAGAAAGAAGGTATTCAGGAACTCAAGAGCTACTATAGAGATGAGATGCTCAGTGACTACAAGTTTGAAAACATTATAGGTAAAAGTAAAGGAATGCAGCAAATTTTCAGTATGCTTGAGACGGTAGCACCCTCAGATGCAACCATCTTAGTACGTGGTGAGACTGGAACCGGTAAAGAGCTTATTGCGGCAGCAGTACATAATATCAGTCCAAGAAAGAACGGTCCGTTTATTAAGCTTAACTGTGCTGCCATTAGTGAGACACTCCTTGAGTCTGAACTTTTTGGTCATGAAAAAGGTGCCTTTACCGATGCAAAAGAGATGCGAAAAGGGCGTTTTGAACTTGCAGACGGGGGTACACTGTTCTTAGATGAGATCGGTGATATCACTCAGGCATTACAAGTGAAGCTGCTACGTATTTTACAAGAGCAGGAGTTTGAACGTGTAGGTGGTACAAAGACCATTAAGACCAATGTCAGGTTGGTCGCTGCAACTAACAGAAATCTTGAAGAAATGGTCAAAAAAGGTGATTTCCGGGAAGATCTTTTTTATCGTTTAAATGTCATACCGCTTAATCTTCCTCCTCTAAGAGAACGTTATGAAGATATACAACTGTTAATCCAACATTATATGAAAAAATATATGAAACAACATCATAAAAAAATGGTTTTTTCTAAACCGGCTTTAGAGCTACTACTTGAGTATCCTTGGCCTGGGAATATCAGAGAGTTGCAAAATACAATGGAAAGAATCGTACTTATTTGTCCAAATGGAGAGATACAACCCGAAATGCTCAATCATGTACTGCCGTTTAATTACCAGAAAATGTACATGCCTGAAGTGGAAACGAAAGAAGAAGTAACTGTGAGTGTTCCGCATACTCATGGGATCTCACCGATGTCAAACAATCCTGTAGCAGAGCAACCAACATCTTTAACCAAAACTAGTCTTCAAGAGATGGAAAAAGAAGCCATCATAAAAGCGCTTATTGAAAATCATGGTATTCAAACTAAAGCTGCTAAACAGTTGGGAATGACTGCTAGACAAATAGGGTACAAGATCAGAAAATACAATATTGAACTTTAAAGGTACCTCTAAAAACCAAAATTGCATAAAGATGAAACTTTATAACTAACATACAAAAATATAGTGGTTAGTATCCAGGTACTACTGCATACTCATAACATTTGACTATGGTATCTAGTCTATAGACTAGATAGTATAAAAAGTTAAGTATAAGAGAAGTGTTAATCTTCCCCTCTACTGATGATTTTTGCATTGACTTCATTTGGGAGTTCTTTAGGTGCTGGATTAATAAACCACACATCACCATTTGTTAAATGAACATTGCCACCCCATTTCTCTTCACTATTAAATTCTAGAGATTCAATAATCTCTTCCATATCTTTTTTCGCAACATAAAAGAGCACATCTCTATTGTCATTTTCTCGTAGCATTACTTTTGCCATTTTTTATCCTTTTAGTAAGATTAAATATTTTTTGATCGAATACCAAATATTGGTTTTCATAGCATTTTCGTATGTAATTTTCAGATAGTCATGTCCCAGTTTATTGATGTAGGATGCAGCTTGAAAGTTTTTGTCATCCTTATTTGGGAAATCACTACGAAAATGTACACCTCGACTCTCCTCTCTTTTAATCGCACTATGAGCAAGTGCTTCAGCTATAAACAAGCTGTTGTAAAATTCTATAATCGAAGAAAGCTCTACATTATTTTCTAACTCTTTGTTAATACAATGTAGTCCAAACCTTTTACTTCTAAGATAAGTGATATAGGTTATAGCATTGCTTAAAGATTCCTCAGAACGAAAAGGACCTATCTCTTTAAAAAGGGTCTCTCCCAAGTTAATGCGCATGGCATTGATATTGAAGTGATTCTCACCTTCCAGGATCATAGTCACCATATTGGAATCTTTTTCCACATTTGAATAATCTATAGGTTGAAAATCAAGTTTGTTGGAGAGTTTGGCCGCTTCATGTCCGGCAATTCTTCCAAAGTAGGCACCTTCCAAGAGTGAATTACCTCCAAGCCTGTTTGCCCCATGCACACCCGTAACGGCACATTCACCACAGGCATAAATGCCAGGGAACGAAGTTGACGTATCGCTCCGCGTCCAAATACCGCCGATACTGTAATGTGCCGAAGGCGTGATCTCAAGCAACTCTTTGACAATATCTACTCCGGCACTGTTATAGGCGATCTTTCGTGTTGAAGGTAATTTCTTGTCTATGAGTTCCTCTCCTAGATGGCGAAAATCCAAATAGACCGTATGACCTTGTGCTCTGTGTTCTATGATCGCACGTGAGAGTTTGTCCCGTGTAGCTAACTCTTCTGTAAAACGCGTACCTGTTTCATCTATCAAGTAAGCGCCTTCTCCACGTGAAGCTTCACTGATGAGTGCACCGTTTGTTGTGAGCGTAGTAGGGTGAAACTGTACAAATTCCATATTGGAGAGTGTGATACCGGCTCTGAATGCTGCAGCGATCGTGTCACCTGAACTCTCCTGTGAATTGGTTGAGTGACCTCTGTAAATACCGGCATACCCGCCACCGGCAAGTACGAGTGACTTACATGCAAGTGCAATGACCTGGGAATCATGCCGGCGTAACACGGTAATACCGGAGAGTTTCTCATTGAATGTAGTGATATTGAGGAATTGATAATTGCTTAAAAGCGTTACCCCTTCCTTGATACATGCTTTTAACAGCACTTGAACGATGGCAGCACCTGTTTTGTCAGCTATATAGCAGGTACGGCTTACACTGCCTCCGCCAAAAGGGCGCTGTAAAACAGTGTTGTTCTCATCTGTTTCAAACCCTACACCCATCTGCATGAGCTCGTCTATGATAGAGGGTGCTTCTTTGCACATTTTTTCTATGTTATTACGATGTGCCAGTCCATCTGCTCCCGCTATGGTGTCACGTGCATGCTGCAGGTAAGAATCATATTCATTCAGATCGATGACTGCATTGATACCCCCGGATGCGACTGCAGAGTTTGAACGCAGCGGATTGCTTTTGGTCACAATAGCCACTTTTCTACCCATCTTTTTAGCATACAGTGCGGCATAAAGACCCGATATACCACTGCCGACAACTATGACATCATAGAGCATTTTGACTCCTGAAGAGCGTGTTGATATTTTCCTGTTTTGCAGACGGGAGATAGGCCATAAGCAGATTATCCTCAATATGTTGAGGATCAACAGCACCAAAGAGTGCACTGAGTACATTGCCCGATCTTGCGAATTGTAAAGCCGTACCGATATCACCCACTTGGGTTGTGCCCAGTTTTTCTCTTATGTTCTCATCAAATTTGCCTTTAAAGAGGTTCATTTGCAACAAAGAAGAGGAAGCAAGTAAATTGAGTCCAAACCCTTCAACTGCTTGCATGAGTGTATAATACTTACCGTCAGGACCCTTCTGATTTGCATAATTGTACGCATGTGTTTTTACCAGGTTAAAAGGACTTTGTACATATTTGAAGTGGTGTGAAGTACCGCCTACCTCTTGTGCAATGTGCATGATCTCTCCCAAACTTAAGTACTCTGTATGATCTTCGTCATATAAAAAAGCATTCCATGATGCGATACCATACTGTTTTATTTTTCCTTCTTCTACAAGTTCTTCAAAGACCCTAAAAGCCTCTTTGATACGTGAGAAAACGACCCCTCTTTCGACATAACCCAGTTGTGTTTCAGGATTATGTAAAAAAAGAATATCTAAGGTCTTCAAATTTAAATTCTTTAAGGACTGATCCACACTCCATCTTAAATAGTTAGGGCTCATACAGTGTTGGTCAATGACAATTTCTTCCTGACTTGCAAGGTTTTTTTCAATAACGTTGGCTTTGATCCAATCATATGGGTTTTCCGGGAAAGGAAATTCTAAAGGTAAAAAACCAGCTTTTGATGAGATAATAAGAGATTCTCGCTGTACTTTTTGTTCATCAAAAAGCTCAGAAAGAGCTTCTCCTATCTCTTGTTCACTCACTTGATATCTGTAGTTGATCGCAGTATCAATTAGATTGATACCATTGAGTATCGCCAGTTTGACTGCATCTTTATAGTTGACTGTATAATTCTCTTCCCTGTAAGGCTCTTTACGGAACGTACCAAGACCCAATGATGAAAAGAAGAGCTCACCATTAAAACGGTAAAAATCTTTACTATATTGTGGAAACTGTTTCAGGTAATTAAAGGTACCTTCTTTGGTTGCATGGTCCATTTATGTTACGATCACTTTGAGTGGCGCTTTGAGTTTAAATTTAAGCATATCTTCAATACCTGCAAGTGTTGTGGTCGTGTTCATAGAGCAGCTCATACATTCACCCTGATATTTGATCAGTACTTCAAAAAGCCCATCTGATTCTTTGATATCTATGAGTTCTACATCTCCACCGTCAGCTTTGAGTGTAG
>CAZQOC010000006.1:0-19087 GCA_964594745.1 uncultured Sulfurovum sp. | reverse complement strand
GTTTGTGCTATGTTATTTACTATGATCTCTAAAGGTGAAAAATTTGAGAGTTTATTCGCATGGTCAGGTTGGCCAAACTATTGGGTCAATCTCATTCCAAATATATCACGCATTTTGTTATGCAATATGCCGCAATGATCCATGATTGATTACCATGGTTTCATCCCAACTATTATCCCAGTACCATTGGGAGAGTTCATGTCAATCCTGTGTATATTCGAAATGCCGCATTTTTCGAGCATTTCCCGTAATTGTGCCTCTGAATAAGCCTGTCCTTCAGCCGTGCAAATCAGCATGTTCAGAGCAAATAGCGCTGGAAATAAAGGGCCATCCATTGTGTTGTGAAGCATAAATTCATGAATGAGAATCTTTCCGCCCGGTTTCAGCGCTTTGACGGCTTTGGCAACAATAGATTCCGCCTCTTTCGGTCCTTCACTGTGTAAAATATGAGAAAGCCATGCCGCATCATATTCCTGTTCAATAGCTGTATTTTTATCCAGATAGCTTCCCTCTTTAAACCGTATTCTTCCTGAAAGGTTAAAAGAGGCAATAGTTTTTTCCGCAAATTTCCGGGTAGTTGGCAGATCAAAGACAGTTGCTTTTAATAACATTATGGTTGGGATGAATTGGACAGGTTGATACGCATAAACTGTTTTAATAATAACCCCAGTATAAAGTCATGTCTGAAATTTTTACGAAAGACACCTTGGGCAAGAGCCAAGGTAGAAGCACTCTATTTAAAAATGCTAGAAGTCAAGCAAGACTCTTTCTACCAATGATTAACTAAGCACAGATTCTTTTTTAAACTTTTTGGCTAATGCATAATAGAATGTAGCACGGTATTTGGTACGTACACCTTTAAGTTCTGTGCAGACATCTTGGATAGCTGCATCAAGTACACCTCGGCTTGCATCGATACCCAGTTTTTTGATGAGGAAGTTTCGACGTACAGTATCGAGTTCTTTAGGATCAGAGCATGATACGAGTTCTGCATCTTTTTTGTAGATAGAAGGTCCTAAGTTTTTAACCACTATTGCCACAAACGCTTCATCTACCTCTCCATAATGTTTTTTGATATCTTTAATGTAGAGTGCGATTTTTGCATCGCGTTTACTCCCTTTAGCTGCAGTGGTTTTTTTGCTGCTTGTTTCTTTTTTTACAGAATCTTTTTTTGCAGGAACTTTTTTTGCACTTGTTTTAGAATCTGTTGATTTTGTCGTAGCAGGTTTCTTTACATCAGGTTTCTTTTTAGTGGCTTCTTTTTTGCTAGTCGTTTTAGTCGTAGCCTTTTTAGTGCTTGTTGTCTTTTTACTCTCAGTAGACTTTGTACTAGTGGACTTTGTGGCTGTTTTTGTTGCCGGTTTTTTAGTAGCTGTAGCTTTTTTAGCTACTGGTTTTTTCTCTGTACTTGTTTTCGTTGTGGTTTTTTTGGTTGTGGTTGTACTTTTTGTTGCAGCCGTTTTTGCAGTAGGTTTCTTTTTGGTTGTTTCTGTTTTAGTACTAGAAGTTTTATTGGTAGATACTTTTTTAGCTGCAGGTTTTTTTGTTTTAGTTGATGTAGTTTTAGACTTGGTGGTTTTTTTTGATGTTTTGGCTTGTTTATCAGCCTCTTTTTTTTCTTTTTTTTCTTGTTTTTCTCTTTTTACTACTTCATGATAGAGTAGTGCTTTTTCATCATTGGGTTTGCCTAGATTTAAAATCTTCTCTTTTACCGTCAAAAAACTACTTTGAATGTTAGTCTCTTGATTTTGAGGGGATGTAGATTTTGGATCTTTAGAAGAGATATATTGCGTTTCCCCATCATGTGGGATATCACCAATAATCACTTTTGTGACTTTTGTGTAGAGTTCATCTATTTTCTTGAAGATACTTTTCTTTTCCATTTCTCACTCCTTATTTAGTGGAATTTTAATGTATTTAGTACTCTTTTAATGCCTTATTTATCTGTATATATGCCATGAGTGGCGTGGTTTCAAAATAGGGTATACCGTATTTTTCTGCAAATTCTTTAGTTATCTTTTGTACTTTTAAGAGATTAAAACGTGGTGCTTTTGGGAAGAGGTGGTGTTCAATCTGTGTATTTAGACCACCATAAAACCAGTGTATGAATTTCCCACCTTTTAAAGAACGACTTCCTCTCATTTGGAGTTCCATCCATGACAATGCTTTTGCTTCTTCTTGCGAAAACGTTTCACACCCTAAATGATTGGTGATAAAACCAAAAGCGAGCCATGGTGAGAGTACAAAGTTCATAACCAACGCAACGATAAGTGTATCCATGCCACCTATTTGGTAGTAGAGTGTTCCCCAAATGAGTGGCCAGTGTAGTAGCATCAATGTAAATTCACCCCATAACTTACGCTTAACAACAAAGGCATAAGATTGCGCAATAAATGCTGGGAACATAAAAAACATGGCTCCCCAAAAGATGATATGTTTATACTTTTTAATAAAAGGGTTATTCCCCTTATTGGGCGTAAAGGCTCCATCGAGTGCACGGATATCTTCATCTTTTTCCACGATGTTACAATAGGTATGGTGATTGACATTATGTTTATAGTCCCACCATGAAGAAGAGTTTGAAAGTATTAAGGCTGAAAAAGGATAAGAAAGTTTTTTGGATAAAGATTTATTTTTAAAATATTGTGTATGCAAAATATCATGCGAAACAAACACGGAACGTGTAAACACAAGTGTTAAAAACAGGGCTAAAAGAATCGGATTCCAGTGAGGTGAAGTGGCTAGTGCTAGTGTGATAGAGCATAAAATTGCAACCATTTCTATACTGCCTCTTATTGGTACACGTTCTAGTAAACCTGCTTCTCTAACTTGGGCTTTGAGTTCATCAAATATATCTGCATATAGGGTTGTGTTGGACATGGTTACTCTTTATGGTGAATTATGCTTATTATAACGTGTGGAGTTTAAGGTAATATTGATATGGCTCAAGGGTATTATGGTTCAATGACTTTAAAAAATGTACTGCCTGAACCAGAAAAGAACCATCCTTCTTTTTCTACATTTTTAAGTTCAGGGTACGCAAGACGTGCTGCAGCGTATAAATCATTGAGTATAATAGGGTCTGCTATCGTCGTTAAAATAGTTTTTGAGTCAAGCTTGTCCCAGCCTAAAAATGAACATAATGCAATCTCTTTTAAAAAATGTTCTTTGAATGTTTTATACACTACTGAAGTATCACAGCCTATGTTTGGCGTAAAAAGTTCCAATGCTAAAGGTTCTTCATCGAAAGGCTCAACAATTTCTCCAAATCCACTCACATTGGCAGAAGGATAGTTGTAGATGAAAAAGGGTAGGTCTGCACCTATGGTACTACCAATTTTTGCTAGTTCTTCTGTACTTAACATGAGGTTGCAAACCTCTTTTACCAGACGCATAAAGGCTGCTGCATCTGAACTCCCTCCACCTAATCCAGCTTGACTTGGTATACGTTTTGTCACAACAACTTTATATTTGTAAAAGAAGTTAAGGATATCAAGATCCCCTGTATAGTCATTAAGTGCTTTATAGGCTTTGTAGATGGTATTGGATTCCAACGGTACCCCTTCACATCCCTCTATGGTAAAAGTGCCACATTCACAGGGTATAAACTCTATTGTATCATAGAGATCTTCTACACGCATAAAGCGAGAGAGTAGTGTATGGTAGCCGTCTTTGTGTCCCGTGATTTTTAAAAAGGTGTTGACCTTGGCATGGGCTTGGATACTGTGCATTTATATTTCCTCAAACTTTGGTATACGGTTAAATCTATATTTCACTTCACTATTGATAATCTCAATGATAGAAAAGAATGTAGATATCTCAACAAGATAGACACCGTCTTCTTGCAGGTAAAAATACTCTACGTCAAGTTTTTTCCCTAGTTCAATAAAGGTTTCATCACCTGTGTAGACATTGGTTGGTAGTGCCAAATGGGTAAAAGGATTGAGGGTTTTTTCATTGTCATAGTAAAACTGCCCCTCGTGGATACGGTGTAGGCTTGAGAGTGTACCATCTACCCCAAGTTTATCGGCAACAAGTGCACCAAGAGAACGTATGTATGTACCTTCTGATACTTTGGCTTCAAAGTGTACGAAAGGGTGGTTGTAGTTGATAAGTTTAATCTCATAGATAGTAGAAGTAATGGTTTTGAGTGCCACTTCCTCTCCTACGCGTGCAAGTTCGTAGGCACGTTTACCGTTTATTTTTTTTGCACAGAACTTTGGTGGGTAGTAAGTGAGTTCTCCAAGAAGAGAGTTTAAGGTTGCTTTGATGGTCTCTTGTGAAAAAGGTTTTACTTCTTTAATGCTGTCTATTTGCTCTATGTCAAGACTGGGAGAGTTAGCACCTAGCCATAAAGTGGCACTGTAACTTTTAGGAGTTTTATTGAGGTATTGGAAGAGTTTTGTGTACTGACCTGTAGCAACGATGAGACAACCTGTAGCAAAAGGGTCAAGTGTCCCCGAAAATCCTACTTTTTTGGTACCGTATTTACGTTTTACATAGCCCATGTAACTATTTGAGCTTCTGAAAATGGGTTTGTTGACTACAAATAATCTGTTCATATTGTTTCTCATCTAATCACGTAGGGTGGGTTTACCCATCGTTAAATTGCGCATATATTTATAATTTGTGGTGGATAAATCCACCCTGAGAGGGGTATATAACATTATATTGACTGTACAAAAGAGCTCAATATTTCTTTCTTATTTCCACCAAAATTGATAAGAAGCTTATACTCTTTTCCTGATTTATTGGCAGCCTGTACACGTCCGATGCCAAAGATTTTATGTTTGACTAAATCGCCTTTTTTAAAAGCTGCCTGTTTGGTGATTTTAAGGCTAGTATCTTGTATGAGTCCTGCTTCGCCTAAGAAACGGCTCTTGTCTATCATTTTACGGCGACCCTTGTAAAAACGACTGTCTACATAACACAGTGTAAGATTAGATTTTGCTCTGGTAATAGCAACATATCCTAGGCGACGCTCTTCTTCCATGTTGCAACCTTCTCCCAGAAGTGGGAAAAACTCTTCTTCGAGTCCTATGACGAAAAGATGTTCAAACTCGAGTCCTTTGGCAGCATGGATACTCATAATAGTAATCGCATCTTCTTCTATCTGGTCTTGGTCACTTTGCAATGAAATGTCATTGAGAAATTCATCAAGTGTAAGCTCAGGGTTTTTAATGACAGCATCTCTGAAATATCCATAAAATTCATCGATATTGAGAATACGATCCATCCCATCCACCATACTGGCATAATGGTCTTTGAGTTTAATGTGCTCTTCAAAGAGGCTGATGAAATTGCCCAATTCATTTTTAAGTGAATCTTGTAAGATAGCGATGCTTTCTGTAAGTGAAGTAAGAGAGTTTGCTATTTTTTTACTAATAACCAGGGGATATTCTCCAGCAAGTGATTTTTGAATGTAGCTGTAGAGTGACAGATGTGCATCAAAAGCAGCTTTTTGCAGCTTTTCGATAGATGCTTTACCTATGCCACGTTTTGGTTTATTGATAATGCGTATAAGAGAGAAGTCATCGTTGGGATTTGAGAGTACTCTGAGATAAGAGATAATGTCTTTTATCTCAGCACGTTCATAAAAACGCATACCTCCAATTAGTTTGAATCCTACACCTTCTTTGGTAAAACCTTCTTCTAGAGAACGTGAGAGTGCATTGATACGGTAGAGTACAGCGATTTCATCTGGGTGGGTTCCTGCATCAAGTAGTTTTTGTACTTCTTTGGCAATGGCTTTAGCTTCCATAGATTCATCAAGAGAATGAAGAAGTTTTACTGCTTCTCCTGCACCTTTGTGCGAACGCAGTTTTTTCCCTAATCGTGTTGAATTATGCTCTATGAGAGTATTGGCAGCTTTCAATATGGGATCGGTAGAGCGATAATTGGTTTCTAGTTTGACTGTTTTACATGTTTTAAAATGATTTGAAAATTCTAAAATATTACGGATATTTGCTCCACGCCAACCATAGATACTTTGGTCATCATCTCCCACGACACAGAGATTATTGTGCTCAGATGAGAGTAGTTCAAGGAGTTGAAATTGTAACTCATTCGTATCCTGATACTCATCAACCATGATATATTTGTAACGGTTACTTGTCTCTTTGCGAAGTTCGTTATTTTCAGAAAGTATTCTATAGGTTAGCATGAGTAAATCATCAAAATCCACAAGATTATTTTCTTCGATATTTGCTTGGTATCTTGCATAAATATTGGCTATTTTTTTATAGTCAGGCAGTTCTGCTTTTTCAAGCACGATTTCTGGAGAGAGTAAAGAGTTTTTATATTTTGAAATTTCTGAAGCAATAAATGAGAGATTTAAATCAATTTTCAACTCTTTTGCAATAGATCGTAAAAGACGCTTTTTATCATCGCTGTCAATGATGACAAAGGCATTGCTCCGTCCGAGTTTTTCGATGTGAAATTTTAAAAAGAGTAGTCCAAACTTATGAAAAGTACATAAAAGTGGAGGATAAGAGACTTTACTGGGCATAAGTTTTAACGCTCGTTCTCGCATTTCTGCTGCAGCTTTATTGGTGAATGTGAGTGTGAGTGTATTGGCAGGGTCTATACCCACAACACCAACAAGGTAGGCAAGTCTAGAAGTCAGTGTCTTTGTTTTTCCACTTCCTGCGCCTGCAAGGATAAGCATTGCACCATCGATATGTTCTACGGCTTCACGCTGTGTGGGGTTAAGCCCATTTAAAATAGTTTCCATTGCTTAGTTTACTCCTGTAATTGTATTAATTATACCTTTAAAAAGTTTACTCTCTGCTGTGTGTGGGGCAGAGGAGTGATGACATTCAATGTAATGAAGAAAATAAGTTTAAGTTATTTTCTTTTTAAGTATAATCTGATATAATTAGTTAAATTTGGAAAAAGAATACATAGAACTATTTTCATCGAAGAAGGAACATTATAATGTTAAAAGATTTTGTAAAATTAGAGACATTTTTAACAGTAGCACGCGAAAGAAGTTTTTCAAAAGCCTCAGCAAAGTTAGGTATTTCTCAACCAGCCGTGACCCAGCAGATTAAATTTATAGAAAAATATCTTGCATGTAAAGTCATAGAACGTAAAAAAAATGGTATAAAACTGACCAATGAAGGTGATGAGCTTTATAAAATTGCAACAAGACTTGAAAAAGAGATTAATGCCTCTGAAAAAGATGTACTTAAAATTATCAATAAAGAAATTACTTTTAAATTAGGTGCTTCTTATACTATTGGTACATATGTTATCCCTGGTCAATGTTTAAATACAATTGGTAAAGCAATCAATAATGATATCAACCTATCCATTGATGTAAGTGATAACATTGTACAAAAACTTAAAGACAGAAAGTTAGATGTAGGGCTTATAGAATCTCCAGTGATGGATAATGACCTTATCTATAGAGAGTGGTTAGAAGATGAATTGGTAGTTGTGAGTAATGCTCCTATCCCAAAGATGCTTAAAACAGAAGAACTCTATGATTTCTCTTGGATTTGTCGTAATGAGGGTTCTCATACCAGACGTGTAGTCTCCGAAGTATTTGAAGAACTAGGCGTCTCTTGTAAAAGTTTTGATGTACTCTCTGAAGTAAGTAATACAACTGCGGTACTTCAAACGATTAAGAAAAGTACACAAGATTTAGATAAACCCGTAGTTTCTATTATTTCAAAACATGCTATAGCTGATGAGGTAGCAAAAGGTGAATTGTTTGAAGCCCGTCTTAGAGGATATACAATGACTCGTAAATTTTTCATAGTATATTCTAAAGAAAATAAGTATAATGCTTATGTCGATAATGTGGTTGATTATATTTTGGCGGGTTCTTGTGATTCATAAATAAAAAGTAAAATGCTTTTTACTTTTTATTTTTTAAAAGTTTTTTATTCTCTGGGTTATTAAGAAGGGCTTCCATGGAAGACTTTTTTGGAGATACTGGCTTTTTTTGTTTTTCTATGTCTGATAAGGGTTTTGCCAAGTTCAAGATAATAGGGTTGTCTCCTACAAAAAGTTGTTGTATCGCTAAAATTGGTACAGACACTGTTGATCCAAAATTTTCTTCTCCAAATCCTGCTTCAAATGTTAAGTAATCTGTATCTAATCCTGCACTTTCAAATGTATATCCTCCTAGGACAAACAAGACCGTATCATGAAATGTCTCTTTTATATCTTGAGGTAATTCAGGCATAAATGTGATGTGTTTTACTTCACAGGCAATAGAAAAATCCTGATTTTTTTCAAAAAGATATCCTATTGTTTGAGCGATGTGCTGTACCATAATTGTACGATACTCGGGTGTCTGAAAAAGATTAATAGTCATAAATGTTACCTTTTATATCTTGTATAGTGATATCCGTTAATACTTTAAATCCTATCATAGCATTCATTAAAGCAACTTGTGTGTACTTAGATAAGTCTTCTTTTTGTATGTCACGAAGGTGTAAAAAACCCTCATCAATGAGTTTCGCTCTCATCGTTCCTTTTAGAAGAGGAGAAGAGGGGGTTATCCATTTTTCTCCATCATAAAATGCGATATTTGCAATAGAAGTATCGCTAATATAACCATCTTTTTCTATGATGATTTCATCAACATCTGCATATGTCTTTACTAAAGTATTGAGTGCATCTCTATTTGCATACTTGAATGCATACTCTATCGCCGATGGCACGATTTTTAATGTAGAAACATCTTTAGGAGTATAAGGGATGTACTCAATAGAATGTATTTGTTTATTATAAATTATACGACAACGGTAGAGTCCTTTGCTTGGGGGGTGGATGTAAGAAGATAATTTGAGACTATGCGTTGTTTGAAAAAGTGAAGCGCGACTCAAATCACATCTTTTTTGGTGATACTCCAAATTGGAAATTTTCCCCTCTTCTATTTTAATGGTTTCAAGAAGAAGAGGCGTGGGCTCATTCATCAAATAACTCTGTAGAGAGGTATCTTTCAGCTGTGTCACATAATACTGTGATGATAGTCTTCCCTTTGTTTTCAGGTCTATTTGCCACTGTTTGGGCTGCATATAAATTGGCTCCTGCAGAGATGCCTATGAGTAAGCCTTCTTCTCTTGCAACTTTTTGTGCCATAGCAAAAGAGTCCTCATTGCTCACAGCAAGCACTTCATCGTATATATCTGTATTGAGTATCTCAGGTACAAATCCTGCACCAATACCTTGGATTTTATGTGGTCCTGCTTTCCCCCCTTCTAAGACAGGAGAAGCAGAAGGTTCTACCGCAATTACTTGCAGTGTGCTAGAGTGAGATTTGAGTACTTCCGCGGTACCTGTCAGCGTTCCACCTGTACCAACGGAAGCAACAAAAATATCAAGATCCCCCTCTGTGTCTTTGAGTATCTCTAAAGCAGTGGTTTTTCTATGTATATCTGGATTATATGGATTATTGAATTGTTGTAATACTTTTGCATTTTTAAGTTCTTTTTCTAGTGCATCAGCTTTATCTATGGCTCCAGTCATACCGTCTTGGGCAGGAGTAAGTACTAGTTTCGCACCTAAATGTGTAAGAATCTTGCGACGTTCTATACTCATAGACTCAGGCATAGTCAGGATAAGCTTCATCCCTTTTGCTGCACAAATAGCAGCCAAACCAATACCTGTATTACCAGAAGTTGGCTCAATGATAGTCGTATGCATGTTTATGTCACCATTTTTCAATGCTTCATTTATCATGGTAAAAGCTATTCTGTCTTTGACGGAAGAAGTGGGGTTCATAAATTCACATTTACCTAAAATAGTCGTACCTGTCTCTTGTGATAATGTATTTATTTTCACTAAAGGGGTATTGCCTATGAGTTCTTCAATATTATTTGCAATCATAAACTATCCTTATTCATTTAACTTATGTTATCAAATTATTTTTGAGTAAGTGCTTTAAATTCAAAATTTTCATCATCGTAGTACTCGATATGCCCATTTTTTATATCATAATGCCATCCATGTAGAAATATACTTTCATTTTCTACGCCTTGTTTGACAGCAGGGTAGGTAAGAAGGTTTTCAAGTTGAAAAACAACAGAGAGTTTTTCTGTGTAGCGTAAAAGGTCTTCTTTGCTTTCATTTACACATTCTGAAAGTGCCACACGTTTGGCATCACTGCCTAGTTCCAGCCATTTGATAGTATGAATGTTTTCAGGCGTAGGTGTAATCTCCTTATAGAGTGCAGAGATGGCACCACAGTCTGAATGACCACAGACAATAATATCGGTAATATCAAGTACAGAAACAGCATATTCTATGGCTGAAGCAGTAGCGTGAAAATCAGCATCAGGTTTAAATGGTGCTACAAAATTGCCAATATTCCTTACGATGAACAAATCTCCAGGCTTGGATCCTGTAATTAAAGCTGGCATCACACGTGAATCGGAACACCCAATAAAAAGTGCTTTTGGATTTTGCCCCTCTTCTACAAGTTTTTTAAAACGATCTTCACTTTTTTTAAATTTCACTTTTTGAAAGGATTCATGCCCTTTTTCAAACTCTTTAAGTCTAGTGTCCATACTGTACTTCCTTAATAGAGTAGGCTATCTCTTCATTCGCGTACATAGGGACAACACCATTATACTCAGCAGGTACTTTAAATGCTTCCTTCTCTAAGATAACAGTTTTTTCTAGAGGGGAAATATTGTAAATTTTTTGTGCATTGCCAGAGATGAAAGCTTGCAGGTTTTTCATAGAAGCATCTTGTGTCTCAAAGAGTTCAACCAAAAGTTGCAGGGCAATAGGAGCAGTAAATACACCAGCTGCACAGCCACAAGCTTCTTTGGCATGTTTAGGGTGGGGTGCTGAGTCTGATCCGAACATCACTTTAGGGTGTGCTTCAAGCGCTACTTTAAGTAGTGCTTCTTTGTCTTCAGGACGTTTTGCAATGGGCTTACAAAAAAGATGTGGCTGCAGCATACCTCCTGCCACATCATCTAGTGTGATGAGAAGATGATGAATGGTGATGGTGGCATAAAGGTTTTCATGTCTATCTAGTGCAGCCACACTCTCTTTGGTGGTGATGTGCTCCATGATAATTTTGAGTTTTGGAAATGCTGAGGCAAGACGCTCATAAATGCTAACAAATTCTGCTTCTCTGTCCATGACAAATCCATTGGTCTCTCCATGAACACAAAGAGGGATACCTAGGTCACTCATGGCTTCCAGGGCAGGGCGTAACTCCTCTACGTCAAAACCACTTACCCCACCTTCGGAGTTAGTGGTAATCCCTGCAGGATAGAGTTTAATCGCTGTAATCTCATCACGTATACTCTCTAGGAAAGCTTTGTCATAGCTAGGTTTAAAAAAGAGCGTCATGTAAGGCACAAACTTTTCAGTGCCAATGGCTTTTAAAATACGTTCTTTATAGGCGATGACATCTTCTTTTGTGCTCACAGGAGGGACAAGGTTTGGCATAATGATAGCACCTGAAAACGTATGTGCAGATGCTTTAGCGATATTTTCTAACATTTCTTCATCACGCAGGTGTAAGTGCATGTCAAGTGGCGTGGTTAATTGCATCAAAATCCTTTAGTACATAGTAGTGTGTATTATTTTTGTCAGTATTTTTAGGTACGAACCAATAGAGTATATCTATTTTGCCATATTCTGCATTAAAAGTGAGTACACAGGAGGGAGTTAAAGGTGTATATTCAACCAATGGATAGTCGATACCTCCCTTAAAAAGCTGATTACATCTGAGTATGCGTAACGAGCTTGCCCTCAATGCTTTATGGGGAGCATTAAACTCAAATTGCCATTTGGCATACTCTGAACATGTCGGATAGTAACGGCATGAGCCAGGTAGCATTTTTGAGATGTATTGGTAGCCTTTAATAGGGGTTATGTAGAAGTTTTTAAAGGTCATAGGCTTGGTAGGTTTTGTTTATAAATTGTGAGTATTTCTATTTCAATATCTGTGATACGATATAAAATAGTGTATCTTTTATAGACAAGTTTACGAACACCAAAACCTAGTTCAGGCGCAGGTCTGCCCAGTTGTGGATGGAAATTTAAAGCATGATGAATATAGGCTTCCATTTCATCTAAGTAATTATCTGCTTTTTCTACACTTAAGGTAAGTTCATATATGTATTTGGCTTGAGATAAAAGTGCATCAACTGCATTTTGTGAAAAGGTTATTTTAATCACGGTATGATTGTTTTGCTAATGTAAAGGCTTCATCTATACTCATACATTCACCACGTTCTATTTGTGATATTGCTTCCGCAACATCACGTTTTATTTGCGCATGTGTCTTATTATATTCATCCATAGAGAGTATGATGACAGACTTATCGTTTTTAGTAGTGATGATGACCTCTTCATTATTATCACAAACATCATCGATGATGTTTTTTAGGTTGTTTCTAGCGTGTGAATAATTAACGGCTTGCATGAAAATCCTTTTGTACAAGATATTGACAATTTTAGCTTAAATGAGCTTATCTGTCAATAAAAGTGACTTTTGCATTTCGTATGATATACGACTCTGACATATTTACACTATGGTAGATGGTTGTACCATATTTTTTACTGTAATATTGTAACAAAAGTTTTTGCAAAGTAGGTTCTATAGATGGCATGAACCAGCCATTATTACTAAGTACTATCATATTTTTTGGACGATTTCCCTCTTTATCTTTGACATACAGTTTTTCAGAGGTTGCTTCAAAACAGATGGCATTGCGGTAGGTTACACCATCAATTTGGTAGTCTATGACATCTGAACTCGCTTCATAGTCTATAGCACCGTCATAAAAGATTTTATTCACCCATTTACTTAGAAAATTTGGAAGAGGGTTACTTTCTCCGAAGGGGACAAGTACTACTTTGTTGGCAACAGTGATTTTACCATGGGTAAAAATATAGGTTGAGTTACGTGGTATTTGTCCATCAGCATAGAGTGCGCCTGTAATGATGTTAATCTTTTTGGCTCTTTTTTGCAGTTTGTCTATGAGGGCTTGTGAGCGATTGAGAAAAACAGGAAAAACTGACTCAGGTAAGATAATCAGTGATTTATGTTGCGCGATGGCTTTGTCAATCATTTTAAATACAGTTTTAAATTGTTGTGGATGGAGCTTATTATTCCATTTATCTTCAACCGTAGTGTAGGTACTCACTAAAGCGATAGAGTTGTCTGTTTTTTGTGTAGCATTGTGGTGTGTTGGTTGATAGGCAAGGAGTATAAGCAGAAGGAAAAGAAGATTCTCTCTCCATATACTTAACGTCATGCCTAACAATATACAAGCAAATTGCCATTTTTCTATACCTAGATAACTCTCAATGAACATGAGTTCAGGCTTTAGCCAATCGAAACCAAAAGGATGAAAGTAACTAAAACCTAAAAGCATTAATGCCTTGAGGAAAACAGAGGGTATGCTACTGAATGCTTCTATCTTCTCAGTAAGCCAAGCCATAAACCAAAAGATAATCCCATACCCTAAAGCGATGAGGGTAAGCCCCACAGGAAAGCCCCAAGCATAGCCATAATGCTTCAAAGAAAGGACAATCCACCAGAACCAAAGTATACCTATAAAAATACCATACCAAAACCATATTTTTTTATTTGAGGAGAGTAGAAGAAAAAGAGAAGTAAGTGCAAATATGGTATTTGTTATCGCGTAAGAAAAGCCCCAGTGGGTGAGGTATATGAATGCAGAACTCAAAAGCGCAACGACAAAGCCTCTTGTTATATCTAAAGTGCTAAAATAATGTCTAATTTTATTCAAAAGGATTCCTTATGGAGCAACAAGGTAGCGTAATTGGTTCATTTTTGCCACTTATTATTTTATTTGCGATATTTTATTTTTTAATTATCAGACCACAACAAAAAGCACAAAAAGCGCATAAAGAGATGCTTGAAAGCCTTGAAAAAGGTGACAAAATCGTTACTACAGGCGGACTTATTGCTGTGATTGTAAAACCTGAAGAAGAGTTTATCAAAATCAAACTAAATGATGACACTATTGTCAAATTAGATAGAGCATATGTAGCAAAAAAGGTAGAACTAGGTGAAAACGCTTAATTTTAGAGTGATTCTTTTTGCTTTTGCACTTATTTTTGGGGTAGTTTTTTCTATTCCCTCTTTAACACAAAGTGATGAAGGTAAGAAAATAACTTTGGGGCTTGACCTTCAAGGTGGTTTGCATATGCTGCTGGGTATTAAAAGTGATGTTGCTATTGAATCACGTATTAAATCTATGGCAGCCTCTGTAAAATACATTTTTGATGATGAAGAAATCATTTTTGATGATTTACGTATGGTTGAGGGTGAACAAATTACTTTTGAACTTCTAGATAAAGATGATGTGGCTAAGGCAAAAACACTCATTCAAAAAGAGTTAGAAGGGGTAACCCTGACAGAAAATGGACTCAAATTTACTCTTTCTATGACAAAAGCAGAAGTGACGCGTACGAAACAAAGTGCCATTAAACAGGCTGTTGACACCATCAGAAACAGACTCAATGAATTTGGACTTGCAGAACCAACTGTGGCAAAGCAAGGTGAAGATAAAATCCTTGTAGAAGTCCCTGGTATCAAAACACAGGCAGATGAACAGCGTATACGTGAACTTATTGCGCGTGCTGCACATTTGCAGCTTATGGCGGTCGATGAAGACAGAGCAGCTAGAGTCAACAGTATGAATCCAAATGAAGCAAAAAGTTTTGGGGATGTCATTTTACCAGATGTCAATACGCCAGAAAGAAAATATCTGCTTCGTGCTATTCAAGTACTTGATGGCTCTATGCTTACTGATGCTAAAGTAGGTTTTGATAAAAACAATCAACCCGTCATTAATTTTACGCTTAATGGCCAAGGTGCTAAAATCTTTGGTGACTTTACAAAGTTAGCGACTAGAGATGGAAAGCACGATCGTATGGCAATTGTGTTGGATAATAAAGTGATTTCAGCTCCAAGTATCAATGAACGTATTGGAGGAGGGCGAGTACAAGTATCTGGTCGATTCACACTTCCTGAAGCACATGATCTTGCTATCGCATTACGTTCAGGGGCACTGCTTGCACCTGTGTATGTAATGGAAAAACGTTCAGTAGGACCAAGCTTGGGTGCAGACAACATCAAAGCAAGTATGGAAGCATTGATTCTTGGTTTTGTGCTGGTTGTACTTTTTATGATCCTTTACTATGGAATAGCCGGCGTTATTGCCAATGTTGCACTTGTTGGTAACCTCTTTTTGATTTTAGCTGTGATGTCACTTTTTGGTGCGACATTGACTCTTCCAGGTATGGCAGGTATAGTCCTGACTGTTGGTATGGCAGTAGATGCGAATGTTATTATTAATGAGAGAATTCGTGAACTGCTACATGAAGGTAAATCAGTAGCCAAATCCATAGAAGAAGGGTACAACAAAGCGTTTACTGCTATTTTAGATGCAAACGTTACCACGCTTATCGCAGCAGTAGTTCTTTGGGCGTATGGCACAGGTCCGTTAAAAGGGTTTGCCTTGACTATGGGTATTGGTATTTTAGCTTCTATGCTTACAGCTATTGTGGGTACACATGGGATTTATCAGTGGCTATTGCCAAAGATCAATAAGCAAAAACTAGGCTTTTGGTTTGGTATTAAAACAGGGGGAACAAAATAATGGAAATTTTTAAATATAAAAAACCTCTTAATCTGATGGCCCAAAGTAAACGCTTTGGGATTGTTTCACTAACACTGCTTATCATTTCAATTGGGCTTATCGTCACCAAGGGCTTTAACTATGGGCTGGACTTTGCAGGTGGTACACTTGTACAAGTGCATTATGATACAAAAGCACCTATTGATAAAGTAAGAAAAGCGATTGCTACAGATAAAAATTATGAGAGTGCAAGTGTGACATATTTTGGTGATGATAAAGAAATTATTATTCGTACCAAAAATAGTAGTAAAGCTTTAGGTAAAGACATGGGTGATACGATGCGTGAACTATTAAAAGGCACAGGTAACTTTGAAGTAAGACGTGTTGATATGGTAGGAGCCAAAGTAGGTTCAGAGTTGCGTGAAAAAGGAATGATGGCAATGTTCTTGTCTATCCTTGGTATTCTCATCTATGTCTCTTTCAGATTTGAATGGCGTTTTGCAGTCGCTTCAGTCATGGCACTCATACATGATGTCACTATCGCCATGGGAGCTGTAGTTCTTTTTGGGATTGAAGTTAATCTTGATACGTTAGCAGCACTGCTTACAATACTTGGATATTCTCTTAATGATACGATTATTGTATTTGACCGTATACGTGAAGGAATTGCAAGTATCAAAAACCCAGATTTGGCTGGTATTATCGATCAATCTGTGACACAGACATTGTCACGGACTACTTTGACATCACTTACAACATTTTTTGTTGTGTTGACACTCTTTGTTTTTGGTGGAGAGATCATCAAAGGGTTTAGTTTTACTTTGCTTGTTGGTGTAGTTGTGGGTACGTATTCTTCCATCTTCGTGGCATCACCTATTTTGATGATGTTAGGTTTCTCTGTCTCTGACTACCGTCTAAGAGCAGCAGAAAAAGCGAAAAGAGAGAAAGAAAAAGAAAAAATGCGCGCTATGTATGAAAATGGTACAATATAGTTTTAACTAAGGAGTTTAGATGAATTGGGGTAAAGTTTTTTATATGTTTTTCACATTGATGTCACTGACGACATCGGCGGCATTTTTGTATGAAAATTCTATAGTAGCATTGTTTATTGCAGGATCCGTTAATGTGATTTCAACATTACTTAAAATTGGGGTACGTAATCTTCTTGCTGCGGAGCTTTTGGCTGGTTCACTGGTAGCAGATTTGCACCTTATTCCAGCTTTTTTTGCTTTAGAATTTTATAACAATGATAAAATTGCGGTAGGATTGGTTATCGGTGCAGTGATTGCCAATATCTATACAATTATTGTTACGATGATAGAAAGTGCTAAAGAGAAGACAGATTTTTAGAACATTACACATGTTCTACATAATCTTATGGCATGTTACGATATTGTAAGGAGTAACTATGGTAAAGATGCCAACCCTTCAGGGCACAGACCCAGAACAGAAACGTCAAGATATCAAGGCATATTTTCAAGCATGCTATAAGCGCTATGAGTCACTTTTTACCCTTGTGAGTGATGAGAGGGCATACTTTCAAAAAGCAGATCCTCTTCGTCATCCTATTATTTTCTACTATGGGCATACGGCCACTTTTTTTATCAATAAACTCAAACTTGCAAAGCTTATCGACGCACGTGTTCATCCTCAATTTGAATCTGCCTTTGCTGTGGGTGTGGACGAAATGTCTTGGGATGATTTGAATGAAAAACATTATGACTGGCCTACGATTCAAGAGACACAGGAGTATAGAGATAAAGTGTATGATGCAGTCAATGCGCTTATTGATACGCTGCCTATAACACTTCCCATTACCGATGAATCCCCTTGGTGGGTGATACTTATGGGGATAGAACATGAAAATATTCACCTTGAAACCTCTTCCGTACTCATACGTCAACTCCCTTTGGAGTATGTATTGGAACAGTCTGCATGGAAAGAGTGTAAGATTTACGGCGCAGCACCTAAAAACCAGATGCTTGATGTCTCTGGAGGTAGTGTGCATCTTGGAAAAACAAAAGAGTCAAAACTCTTTGGTTGGGACAATGAATATGGTACTTATGATGTGGATATTCCAAATTTTAAAGTGGCAAAATATCTCACTTCCAATGCAGAGTTTCTTGCCTTTGTTGAAGATGGCGGGTACGAAAATGATAACTTCTGGTGTACTGAAGGCAAAGCATGGAGAGACTACACGCAGGCAAAATACCCACTTTTTTGGAGAGAAGAAGATGGGGAGTATCTGCTTCGTACACTTAGTAGAGAAATCCCTCTGCCACTTTCATGGCCTGTAGAAGTCAATCACCTAGAAGCTGCTGCTTTTTGTAAATGGAAAAGTACCAAGCTTGGCTTTGAGGTGACACTGCCTACTGAAGCTGAATATATGCGTCTTCGTGAGGTCAGTGGAGTAGAGCCTTATGTTATCTCTCAAGATAAGAGAAAGGTGACTGCCAATATCAATCTTGAGGAGTATGCCTCTTGTGTGCCTATAGACAGACATGCCCATGGAGATTTTTATGATGTCATAGGGAATGTATGGCAGTGGTCAAACACCCCAATGCACCCATTTGAAGGCTTTAAAGTACATCCGATTTATGATGACTTTACCGTACCTACGTTTGACGGTAAACATAATCTTATTAACGGTGGTTCATGGATAAGCTGCGGAAATCTCGCCACAGAGAGGAGCCGTTATGGGTTTAGACGACACTTTTATCAGCATGCAGGATTTAGATATATTCAAAGTACGCATGAAGAGAAGGTGACAACAGACTACTACACTACAGACAGTATCATCTCTCAGTATTGTCACTTTGGCTGGGGAGAGAATAGACTGGGAGTTGAAAACTATCCTGCCAAATGTGCAAGCATTGCTCTTGAGGTGATGCAAAACAAACCCAAAAGAAAAGCACTTGATGTAGGCTGTGCTATCGGAAGAAGCAGTTTTGAATTAGCACGTGGTTTTGAAGAGGTGATAGGGCTTGATTTCTCTGCACGTTTTATACAAGAAGCAGAGACCTTGAAACAAAATGGTCTCTTGCGTTATGCTATACCAACAGAAGGCGAATTATCGGATTTTCATGAAGTGAGCCTCTCATCGTTTGGTTTGGAAAATACAAAAGAGAAAGTCTCATTCTGGCAGGCAGATGCCTGTAATTTGAAACCACTCTATAAAGGCTTTGACCTTATTTTTGGAGGAAATCTGATAGACCGATTGTATGATCCTAAGAAATTTTTAGACTCTTTGGCATCGAGACTGAATGATAGCGGAGTGCTCATACTTACCTCACCATACACGTGGCAGGAAGAGTCTACACCCAAAGAGAAGTGGATAGGCGGCTATAGACGTGATGGTGAAAATGTCACTACCCTGCAAGGACTTGAAGAGATACTTGGAGATGACTTTACCTTGCTGGAGACAAGAGATGTGCCTTTTGTCATACAGGAGACTGCACGCAAACATCAACATACTATCGCTCAGATGAGCATAT
>CAZQOC010000005.1:0-19331 GCA_964594745.1 uncultured Sulfurovum sp. | reverse complement strand
AGAAGTAGTGACTCCAACGCGGAATACTTGTAAAAACTAATGACATCCAATGTACCTATGGTGCGTGTGCCTATCGTTGTTCTAAAGAGTGTTTCTTTGCAATGCTGGCAAATAATTTTTGGTGAAAACTTGGCACAAGCATAACAACGCACAATTAAAGAATATCCCTCAAAACCATAGCATAATGTAGCACTACAAGGTTTAGTAAAAATATCCCCATGGATGAAGCTTTCGAGAAAAGCTTTTGCATGGGTGTCTTCGTTTTATGTAAGGTCATCAGGCTAATAGTCATATGTATCACAGTAAGTATGAAGATGACAGCGACTATCTGAAGTTTGATGCGTAGTGCATCTATGACCTCATTAGTCACATTCGAAAAGAGAATAGTAATCAGTCCATTGTTATTTATCATCGTATAGCCTGTAAAAAGCAAAATGATCAGTGCCCCTGTTTCAAAATAACCGTAGATTGGGCCAATACGAGGGTATACGGCATCTTGATCTTGCTTGTGGCGTAAACTCACACCCAAAACAAACATAAAAAAGGCTCCACCAATCCAAGCGATCGCGGCTATCAGGTGTAGATGTATGGCCCAGCCCATTACTTAGATTCTTTCTTGTGGTGACCCATAGTACAGTACAGCTCTGCATTTTCATCAGTAAGTAAAATAAGTTCTATCGGGTCAATATAAGTATAAAATGCTATATCTTCAGGGATAAGCGAAACTTTGATGCCTAACTCTTTCAATTTGAGGTAGGTTTTATAGCCTAAGCCCTTGACATAAAGCGTATCTATATCATATTTTTTAAAGTTTTCAAAAAAGAGTGCAGACTTGTCGGTCTTAAAATGATTTTCTTGCACCATAATGCCACTCTCAGGGTCTATAAAGACAAACATAGGGGCTTTTCTGAACCCCTTTGCGATGGTCTTTTCATCAAGTTCTACGGGTATGAGTATCATAAACTAGCTATCCAACTTCAGTACAGCCATAAATGCCTCTTGAGGTACTTGTACTTTTCCTATGGACTTCATACGTTTTTTACCTGCTTTTTGTTTCTCTAAGAGTTTACGTTTACGGGTAATATCTCCACCATAACATTTTGCTGTCACATTTTTACCCATAGATTTCACATTAGAACGTGCGATGATGTCATTACCTATACTCGCTTGAATGGCAACTTCAAAAAGTTGTCTAGGTATGAGCTCTTTAAGTTGCGCTACAAAGGCAAGTCCACGTGTACGTGCTTTGTCACGAGGTACAATAATAGAGAGTGAATCTACAATATCACCAGCAACACGGATGTCAAGTTTTACCAAATCACCCTCTCTAAACCCAACAGGCTCATAATCAAAACTTGCATACCCTTTGGTAATGGACTTTAACTTGTCATAAAAATCCATCACTATCTCATTCATAGGGATATCATATTCTAAAAGCACACGTGTCTCATTTAGATAATCCATCTTTACCTGAATACCACGACGGTCATTGAGTAGTTTAATCAAATTTCCCAAATACTCTTGTGGCGTTAAAATCGTTGCTTTCACATAGGGTTCAAAAATGGTATCTATTTTTTGAGGTTCAGGCAGTTCTGAAGGATTTTGTATCTCAAGCTCTGTGCCATCAGTCTGCTCTACTCTATAGACAACCGTTGGTGCTGTAGCAATAAGTTCCAAATTAAACTCACGCTCTAAACGCTCCTTAATCACTTCCATATGCAACATACCAAGGAATCCTGTCCTAAATCCAGACCCAAGTGCCATAGAACTCTCAGGCTCAAAACTCAATGATGAGTCATTGAGCTTTAGCTTGTTGAGTGCATCACGCAAATCTTCAAAACGATCTGTCTCTATCGGGTAGATCCCAGCAAAAACGAATGGCTTTGCAGGCTCAAAGCCATCAATAGCTTCAGCTGTAGGGTTTTTTGCATCCGTAATCGTGTCACCAACCTGCAAACCTTCTACGGTTTTAAGCCCAGTAACTACGATGCCGACTTCACCCGTTCGTATTTCGTCGGTCTTAATAGGAGCAATGGGGTTAGGATACATCAAATCAAGTACCTGATGCTCCTCTTTTGTTCCCATGATTTTAATCATTTGGCGTTTTTTAATGCTTCCTTCAAAAACACGCACGAGTGCCAAAGCCCCCAAATAGTTGTCAAACCATGAATCATAAATCAATGCTTTGGCAGGCGCGTTAGCATCCCCGATAGGTGCAGGCACTTTTTCAACAATGGTATCAATAAGCTCTGCCACACCTTCACCTGTTTTTGCTGAAACAAGATTATGCTCTGTGGCATCAATACCTATGGCTTCTTCCAATTCCGAAAGTACACGATCGGGGTCAGCTGCAGGCAGGTCTATCTTATTTACCACAGGGAGTAATTCTAAATCATTTTCTATAGCTATATAGACATTGGCAATAGTCTGAGCCTCAACACCCTGTGCTGCATCGACGATGAGCAATGCACCTTCACATGAAGCCAGAGACCGACTCACTTCATAGGTAAAATCGACGTGACCAGGAGTGTCAATAAGGTTAAGGATATAAGGTTCACCATCTTTAACATAGTCCAAACGTACAGACTGTGCCTTAATAGTAATACCACGTTCTTTTTCTATATCCATCGTGTCCATCACCTGTGCAGACATCTGACGGTCAGTCACCGCCCCACACTCCTGTATGATGCGGTCTGCCAAGGTAGATTTACCATGGTCAATATGCGCGATAATGGAGAAATTACGTATATTCTCCTGCGGTACTTTGTTTGCCATTAATTAGTCTCAAACAATGAGTTTACACTCTCGTTATTATGTACACGTCTAATGACTTCACCAAGCATAGATGCTGTTGAGAGCATTTTAATTTTACTCGATTTTTTTGTCATTGGAATCGTATTTGCAACCACTAATTCATCTAATGCACCATTTTCTATACGCTCAAATGCAGGGCCGGAAAGTACAGGGTGCGTACAACATGCCATCACAGAAGTCGCACCTAAGTCTTTCAATGCCTGTGCTCCATGAGTCATCGTACCTGCTGTATCTATCATATCATCGATGAGAATCACATCTTTCCCCTCTACATCACCGATAATATTCATCACTTCTGATTCATTGGCTCTTTCACGACGTTTATCAACGATGACCATATCAAGTCCAAGTTTTTGAGCAAAGTATCTAGCACGTGCTACACCACCAATATCTGGAGAAGCAATCACTGGATTTGCAAAGTTTTTCGCTTTAATATAATCTATAAACAAAATAGCACCATAAAGGTTATCTACAGGGATGTCAAAGAAACCTTGTATTTGTGAAGCATGAAGATCTACTGTCACCATACGTGTGATACCTGCTGTTTCCATAAGATTTGCTACAAGTTTAGCTGAGATCGGTACACGAGGAGCTGCTTTTCTGTCTTGTCTCGCATAACCATAGTAAGGAACAACCGCAGTAATGGATTTAGCAGATGAACGCTTAAGGGCATCCGTCATAATAAGAAGTTCCATTAAGTTGGCATTTGCTGGAGCAGAAGTAGGTTGAATGATGAATACATCTTTACCACGCACAGACTCTGCAATTTTCACATTGATTTCACCATCAGAAAAACGGTTGATTTCTGCTTCGCTTAGAGGCATTTCTAAATATTTTGCTATCTCCTCAGAGAGTTCAGGGTTTGATGTTCCAGAAAATATCATATATCCGCTCATGATGTTGTGCCTTTAGGTAGTTTAGAATACGCGTATTTTACACAAATGTTGATAAAAAGGGGATTTAAAGGCTTAGCGTATTACACTTAGGCAATTAAAATGTATAAATACGGACAATTATGATACGAAAATTCTTTAGAAAAAAAGCCTCTGGCAAAGGTAAACTTGATACCTTTTTAGAAAAATACAATCTCCCTCGTGCCTACTTTAACATCAATAGAAAGATGATAACAAGGGGTGTACTCATCGGTCTGTTTTGGGGCTTTATCCCTATGCCTTTACAAATGTTATCTGTCGTTGCTACCACACCGTTTATACGCTTTAATGTACCTATAGCCATCGCCATGGTTTGGCTGAGTAATCCTTTTACTATGCCACCAATGTACTACATGGAGTACCTCACTGGTAATTTCATCTTAGGCAGGGAAGGCCTAGACAACATCGAACTCACACTCCAATGGTTTTCAGACCACATGGGTGATATATTTGTACCTTTGTATGTGGGTACAGCTTTTTACTCGATCGTTGTTTCTACACTTGTATATTTTTTACTCAATTGGCTTTGGATACGTTCAGTCAAAGAAGAAAAATGTACAAAAGAGAAAAAGTACAACAAAAAGAAAAAATCTCAAGAGAAATAAAACAGTGAATCTCTAGAGCCTCTCAAAAACACTTAACAAATAACGCCACCACCTAATAACTTATCCCCTTCATAAAAAGCAGCTATCTGCCCATGTGCAAGTCCATAAACTGGCTCTTCCAAGGTCACAGTTGCTCTGCCCTCATTTATCACAACATGGCAAGGTACGGCTTGTGTACGGTAACGCACTTTTACCATGCAATCAAACGCTGTAAGTTCTTTAAAAAGATTTATCTGTTTTACTTCAAAAGCATTCTCTTCTAGTTTTTCTTTCGTACCAACTACTATTTGGTTACTCTCAGGCTTTATTTGCAGAACAAAATGTGGATCATGTGCCCCGTCAACCGTAAACCCTCTACGTTTTCCTATGGTGTAGTGCATATAGCCTTTATGCGTACCAACCACATTCCCCTCATGGTCTACAGTCTCACCTGGCATGTCTATGTTCATATGTTTAGAAAGAACTTCATCATAGGTATTTTCCACAAAACAGATTTCAGAGCTTTCAGCTTGGGTGGCAAAGTCTTGAAGTACTTCTATATTTGCTGCATACGCTTTGACATCTGGTTTTACCCATGTACCTAGAGGAAATATAAGTCTAGGTAAAACTTCTTTTTTTACTTCACAAAGAAAATAACTCTGATCTTTATTTGCATCTTCTGCGGCGTAAATAAACTCACCATCACACTTGATGTAGTGCCCAGTTGCCACAAACTCTGCGCCTACTGAGTCTGCAAATTCGACCATTTTACCAAACTTTATTGTACGATTACACATCACACAGGGATTAGGCGTTAAGCCCTCTTTGTAACTTTCTACAAAATAATCATACACTTCTTCTTTAAACTCTGCAGAGAGGTCATGAAAGTGTACTTTAATACCCAAATAGTCTGCTACACGCTGTGCTTTTGTAAAATTCTCTTCATGGTATCCAGGTTTATGGTGCAGTTTCATATACACACCTTCCACTTCATATCCCTCTTTTTGTAGGAGAATTGCGGTGACTGTTGAATCCACTCCTCCACTCATACCTACTAACACTTTTCCTTTAGACATTTTTGACCTTTGTTATCTCTATGGCAATCTCATCATCTACTTCGACGAGTCTAGCTTCTGCTATGTTTTTTTCTTTTACAAAAAGTCTGACTTTTTGTAAATCAAGCTGCGAAATACTCACTTTGTAACCTACTTCAAGTTTTCTACTTTGAAGCATGCCAAAAGAGCATTTAAGTATTTCATATTTTTTAGTATGTACCTGTTTAAGCGTATCTTTTTCAAGATTGGTAATCTTTAGTTTATACATATTTTCTTCATTGACTATCTTGACATGCGCACAGATGTCACTGCTGGAGACTAAAAGTAATGTGAACATGTCTAAGCCTACTAACAACACATCTCCAACGTCCAGTTTTTTAAGACTTGATTGTTTTACTTCAAAACTAGGAAGTATGAGTTCATATTCAGGATAATGCTTCTTTTGTTGCACCAGTGAAGCCAGAGCATGCGCCTGTGTTTCAGCCTTCATCTATATCCCCTATAAATTGCTCAAGTAAAAACTCTTTATCTGCAAGAAGCAAATCATCTGGCACTTCCTGCCCTGTAGCAAAATAACTCATAGGCAGGTTATAGAGCAACATAAAATTAAGCAGTGTTCCAAAATGCTTTGTCTCATCAAACTTCGAGATAATCACCGAAGAGGGATTTAAAAAAGAAAAATTCTGATAAATATCTTCCATATCTTCATATTTCACCGTGGCAGACAACAGTAAACTTACTTCTATTTCTCTATGCGAATCTGTTTTAACAAACTCTACAGTTTGTATAAATTTTTCTGTATCATACGGAGACATACCTGCAGTATCTACCAACACTACATCATAACCTTCTAGATCTTCGAGTGTCTCTTTAAAGTTATCTACATCATCTACGACAATGTGCTCTATCTGCATGATATCCGCATAGTGGGAAAGTTGTTCTATCGCACCCACTTTGAAAGAATCTAAATTTACCAATGCGACTTTATAACGTTTGTCCAATAGGTAGGCATACCGTGCTGCAAGTTTGGCAATGGTTGTCGTTTTTCCTACACCTGTTGGTCCTACTATCATCATCACTTTCGGGTGAGTAAGGTCTTCTTTTTTCACTTTTAAGCCATCGTCAATCTCTTCGAGTAAATAAGCTGCGAGCAATTTTGCATCTTCTAAAACTTCTGAACCCAAAAGTGTCTGAAACATACTCTCTAACCAATACCCTGAAATACCTTTACGCATAAATCGTTCTTTCACTTCTGAAATAACAGGATTTTCATATTGTATCTCTCTATGCATATCATCTTTCATAAGATTCAGTTGTTCTTTGAGATCAAAAATCTCTGAAAGTAAGGCTTCTTCATCATCTTTACTTATTACTTCACCAAAAGAGACTTTTTCATAGATATCTTCAGGTATAGCTACTGTAATTTCAGAACGCAATACCCCATCATCATACTTAATTTGCTTCGCAGAAACGAGTGAAATAGTTGTACCATATTTCTCTACTGCCAGTTCATATGCACCTTTAGGGTTGGAAGCTACAAAAGTTTCATGTATCATCTATTTTGCCTTTACAATCTATTTTTCATCAATGACAAAGGTACAAGTACAGAACTTCTTTTCATCCATCCAGGATGAGGAAGTGTCAAATGTTTTGTTTCCATTGTCACATTTTCATAAAATATTATATCTATATCTAATGTACGGGGGGCGTCTTGAAACGAACGTTTCCGTCCAAAAACTCTCTCCACACGTAGTACATAACGCAATAATGCCTGAGGTGTAAACCTCGTCTCAACAAGTAAAAGTGAATTATAAAAATCCTCTTGTTCGGTAAATCCAAAAGGTGGATTTTTCAATATGGGTGCTGTCTCAATCACGCGGATAAAAGAGGAACGTCTAAAGTACCAAAAAAGGTGCTCGAAACGACGTACAACATCACCTATGTTTCCGCCTATGCCAAGAAGTGCTTTATTTCCACTATAACTACTTGTATTATAGGGAAAATGTGAAGTAAAAATCAATGTATGATGTGTATCTAGTACTTTTCTTTTTATCATTTCATTGTGTGATGTAAGGGTGCACCACCCTACAACACTTTTGCCTTTCCATCCACCATCGCTACCATGTCTTCTATGCGTATGCCAAACTCGTTGGGTATGTAAATACCTGGCTCTATGGTATACACCATACCATCTTCTATGATGGTATCTGACTTGGTAGAGATGTAGGGCATCTCATGTATATCTAACCCTACCCCATGTCCTGTACTATGCACATAGTACTCTCCATAACCTGCTTTTTCTACAATGTCACGTGTCAGAGCATCTACTTTTTTGGCTTTCATGCCCGAACGCGCTTTGGCTATGGCATTGTCATGAGCTTTAAGTACCACATCATAAGCTTTTTGTATTTTCTTGCTCTTAAAGTTTTGCTGTGTGTCAAACATAAAATACTTGTCTGCCTGCACCGTACGTGTTCTGTCAGAACAATAACGTTTGTACTTTAGTCCCGCATCCACCAAAAGTAAATCATTTTTTTCTAACACAGTTGATGTAGGTGTTGCATGAGGCTTAGCTGCATTTTTGTTAATGGCAACGATAGGATCAAAACTCAATTCATACTTCCCAAAGTCACCTAAAATACCTTTTGCCGTATGCGTTAAAGTATATTCATCCTTACCAAAACCATTTTCCCTAAACTCTTTTGCCAAATGTTTAAATGCTTTGGCTCCAAGTTTTGCTGCCTTGGCGATAATTTTTAACTCTTCATCGGACTTTATAATGCGTTTTTTATGGGAAAAATCCAACACTGGCTTAAACTTAACTTTTGCATTTTGACTTACATGTTCAAAGCCAGCAACTGTCCACTCCTTAGGGTCAAAAATGATGTTTTTCACTTTATACTTTTTAAGTAACCTCACTACTTCACCATACAAATCACCGTTAATGATAACTTCAGCATCCACAACATTTTCATCTGCATCTATGGTGTAGCGACTGTCTGTTATAAAAAATGCATCAGAACCTAAACGGATATAGAGTGCATTGTCACAACTATAGCCACATTCATAATAGATAGCATTTTCATCTTTGAGCATATAGTTCATAGATTACCTTTGGAGATTATTGTATACATTCCCTTCGACAAGCTCAGGGAACAGGGGGGACACTGTGGTAGCTGAGCCCTACCGAATTTATTTTGCTTGCGCTTTGGCTTTTTGTTCTTTCATCATTTTTACTTCATTCAATATTTGTGTCATACCAACCATCGCTAAGTGGTAACCAAATGGTCCCATACCAGAGATTTGCCCAGCACATACTGGCGCAGTCAGTGAAGTGTGTCTAAACTCTTCTCTTTGATAGATGTTACTTAAATGTACTTCAAGTGTAGGTATCTGTACCGCTGCGATGGCATCACGAATAGCAATAGACGTATGTGTATAGGCAGCTGGATTAATGATAATACCATCAGCATCACCAATACACTCCTGGACTCTATCGACTATCTCACCTTCTAAGTTTGACTGGAAAAATTCTATCTCTACATTGTTTTGCTCTGCAAATGCTTTCATTTGTGTATGAATATCTTCTAATTTCATAGGACCATACACATTTTGTTCTCTAATACCTAACATATTTAAGTTTGGCCCTTGGATTACTACTATTTTCATTAATCTACCTTGTTTATAATATTTTAGGTATTATTTTATCTAAATATATTAAAAATGAGGTTCACATGAAGATAATATATGCAGACTTTATCTACACACCTGAAGGTTTTATATCTAACCAAGCTGTAGCATTTACTCACATCATAGAAGATATAGATACATTAGACGTTTTAAAGACAAAATATCCTGATGCAGACATTATCGAAACTGAGCCAAATTCTGTACTTTTTCCTGGTTTTATCAATACCCATGTACACCTAGAGTTCTCTGCAAATAAAACATCACTCAAATATGGTTCGTTTATGCCATGGCTTGACTCTGTCATAGAGCATAGAGAAGACCTGGTAGGAAGTTGCGACAATGCCATGATGATGAAAGAGTGTGAAAGTATGCTGCGTTCAGGCATTACCACCTTTGGTGCCATCTCCAGCTTTGGTAACGAACTTGAAGTGTGTGAAAAAGCACCCCAAAGAGTGGTCTTTTTTAACGAACTCATAGGCTCCAATGCACAGTATGCCGATATGCTGTATGGTGACTTTTTAGAACGCATCAAAGCTTCTATGTCATGTGAAGCATCTTCACGCATTACCCCTGCTGTTGCTATCCATTCTCCCTATTCCGTGCACCCTATCATCTTACAAAAGGCGGTGAATGTGGCTAAAGAGCATAAGCTTCCACTCTCTGCACACTTTCTCGAGTCACAAGCTGAAAGAAAATGGCTAGATGAAGGAGAAGGAGAACTCAAAAGCTTCTTTAAAAAGTACTTTAATACTGAAACTCCTGTGACAAACATACAAGAGTTTATGTATGCATTTGACACCTACCCTACCCACTTTACTCACTGTGTACAGGCAAATCAAGTAGAGTTGAACTACCTTGCACAAAAAGGTCACTCTATCGCACACTGTCCAAGAAGTAACCGTTATTTAGGGGTAGGCAGACTGCCTATAGAAAATCTAAGTCTGCCATTTACCGTGGCTACAGATGGGCTCAGCTCCAACGATTCACTCAACATCTTCGATGAAATGCGCGCTGCCATTTTACTTCACAATGAATTGCCTATCCAAGAGTTAGCCGCAACACTTCTAAAGTCTGTCACTTCAGATGCCGCTGATATTTTAGGTCTAAACAATGGACGCATTGAAACGGGAAAATTAGCTGATTTTGCCATCATCACACTGCGCGAAGCGCCTAAAAGAGAGGAAGAGATAGCTCTGTGGTCTGTATTGCATACAAAAGAGGTTTCAAAGGTATTTGTAGCAGGAAAAAGTTTGTAATAGCATATATACATTTTTGACAATTTTAACAAAAATGTGACATTTTTTATCTATAATTCTCTATATATTTACTAAAAGGGAATTAGAAATTATGAAAACTGAATATATTTTGTATTTTGCAGTCATTGTTCTTGTCATAGCATTTATAATGTTATTACAGTTGCTTCTGCAAAATTTAAAGGAAAAAAGGGTTACAGACAAGCTCAACAAATGTCTTCAAGGCAAAATACATCAAAAAGTATCTGCCAAAGATGTAGAGAAAATGATAAAATATATAGAAAAAAATAAAAAACATATACCATTTAGCATCTATAAAAAGAGTCTTCAAACTTTACAAACAGCGCTTTTAAAAATTCGCTAAAGAGCCTTTGCCGCCTGTAAAAAGTCTTCAGCGATTGTCTCTGGGTCTTCGAGTCCTACAGAGACGCGGATAAGCCCATCACTCACACCTAAAAATTTACGTGCTTCTTCGTTGAAATCTGAGTAGATAGTGCTTGTCATGTGAAGTGCTAAAGTTCTGTTATCACCAATGTTTGCAGTGAGTATGACAGTGTTGAGCTTATTGAGCAATGTAAAGGCTCTCTCTTTAGTACCACAGTCTATGCTTAACAATGGCCCACAACCATCTGGAAAGTCTGAGAGGTAACGTACATGATCTGGACTAGAGGGAAGTGAAGGATGATTGACACTCACACCTTGAGGTAACTTCTCATCTAAGATAGTAGCTATCTGTGCGACTGACTTATTGACACGTTCTACTCTAAGTGAAAGTGTCTCTAGTCCTATCATGGTCATAAAAGAGCCAAAGGCATTGGCAGTCATACCGTAGTCACGAATGGCTCTTTTTTTACAGATGGGGATAAAGGCTTTTTTACCCATTTTTTTTACTATCTTATGTAAATCTGCATACTTAGGGTTGAGGAGCTTATCTCCCTCTTCTTTAACCCCACGAAATACTGCCACACCACCAAGTGCTGCTGAGTGTCCTGAGATATTTTTAGTTGAAGAATGTACCACAACATCAGCCCCCATAGTGAGAGGACGTAGTAAAAGTGGCGTAGCAGTATTGTCTATCATCACCACTGTTTCATACTGATTACAAAGGTCAATAATACGCTGTACATCTGGGAGTGTCAAACTTGGGTTCCCTACAGACTCGAAAATAACCATTTTCACACCACGTTTAAGTGTTGCTTCTATGTGTGCAAAGTCATCAACTTCACAAAAACTGTTACTCACACCAAAACGTGCCAAGGTTTCATTGACTAACGAATAGGTCCCACCAAAAAATCCACCGATACAAAGTAGCTCATCGCCAGCAGATAAAAATGCAGTACATACCATGGAGATAGCACCCATACCAGATGAAGTGGCAATGGCTCCAAAGCCACCTTCCATTTTGGCTACAATGCCTTCTAATTTACCATTGGTTGGGTTCCCTACTCTTGCATAGAGTGGCTTATTTACTGTTGCAGAGAAAATCCCTTCTGCTTCTTGGGCATTTTCATAACCAAAAGCAGCTGATGGTGCTATAGTGGGGGCTATAGGTCCTGTACTGGAACCTACGCTATGTACGAGAAGCGTGTTAAAATAGTCAAAATCTGTAGTGTTGTTCATCAGTGTTCCTATATAGAATAATTAAGTGTCTGTGTGGCTTTTAATTGATAGTTTCTAAGTTCAGAAAGTGGGACTTCAAATACTGTAGAAACATTTTCTTTTAAATCAGCCCAAAAAAGTTTGAGTCCTTCATTGTCTGTTTTGCAAATATCTGAAAAGATATCAGATTCTAAAATGACAACTACATCTTTGAGTGTAATATCTTTCAGTGATTTAGCTAACTTATATCCACCATGTGCACCCTTGGTACTGGTAAGCAGTCCTTGCTTTTTTAACTCTAAAAGTATCTGCTCTAAAAAGTTTTGTGGTATGTTTGCATTTGCTGCAATCTCTTTTATCTTGAGTACGCTGTCGTCTTGAATATCCCCTAGTTCTTGCAGTGCTGCGACTGCATAAACTGTTTTACTTGAAATCCCTATCATGTTTCCCCATCGCTTTGATTAACTGTATCGCGTAGTATATCTTACATCCTATACAAAAGTCGAATAATGTTTCAAGTAATGCACAAACAAAAAGTATCACTGCAATAAAGGTAGCAATTTTTGTTAATTCAGCTACAAAGAGTACTGCCAATACCAAAGAAATAGATAGTCCCATATAAAGGGCAAAACGTTTTGGTGATTCATCACAAAGTTTAGGAGCGATGCCCCAGCCTGTCAAAATAAACTTACCCATAATATGAAAAGGACTCAAATTTGATAATCGTAATGTTCTCATAGCAAAATCAAATAAAAGTATGACTGCAAAAATGCTCTCTTGTGTAAAAAACAACACTACTGAAAAAAGTGCTACTTGAAAAGAAATTACCCTAACCATATTGGCATCTACTCTTCTTGATGATATGGGACAAGAGGCAGAGATGGTATGACTTGACATGATATTTCCTTATAAGATTTGCTGTAACGAAGTACTTGTAGAAACCCTGGTATGTACAACATTTTGTTTTCAACGAAATTAACAATTCTTGGGGAGACTAAATTTCAAAAACAAAATGCCCTTGTCCAACGTACACAACTAGGGTTTATAGAAATACTTTTCTGTAATTCTGTTCGTAGTTTAACTAAAAATATATTTATTGTCAAGTAAATCTATAGATTTTATTAAAAAATATTTTCATCCGCTTTAACTGTGTACGTATTGTGCATATAAGCTTGTATTGCATTTTGAGACTTGTTGTTTTAATGATTAATGATAGCTATAGAGTATGCCAAATCTTATATATCAATCATAAAAAAAGATAATGCATTAATGGAAAATGTAAATATAAATGTCAGACGCGTAAGTGTGCGAGTAAAGTAATAAGTAGGAAGTAATCTTCAAAAGCCCAAAGGCTTTTGAAAGAAGTATTATTTCATTGCTGCGATGTAGTCTGCAACTTCTTTGATTGTAGCATCGTCCATAGAAGCTACTTGACCTTTCATAAGTGCACCCATACCGTGTTGGTTAAGTGTACCAGCTTTGTAACCATTAAGTTGTTCAATTGTTTTTGCAGCATCTTGACCTTTGATGATTGCTGATTTACCAAGCGCAGCTTTTTCTCCGTTTGCACCATGACAACCAACACATTTTGCGAAAGCAGCAGCTCCGTCAGCCATAAGTAGTGTAGATCCAGCGAGTAACATTGTAATTGCTAATTTTTTCATTTTAATTCCTTTTATTTTGATTTGTTTTATTGATAACAAGGAACACTTGTTATCAATCCCTCTGATTTATATTTATTCAAAAAGATAATATAGATATTTAACTTAATACTATATTAAATACGCCCTTAACAAGAAGGTACATTTCCTGAATCTTTTGCAAATTCATATGAAAAATCATAAATGTCATTTTCATATTTAGCTTTTAATTTTGATTTAGGACAGATTTTTTTTACTTCTCCACCAAATTTACCAGCTTCTTTGATTGATTCCCACTCATCTTGTGTATGAACACGTGCAAATTTAGCACCGTTAAATCCACATGCTGCTTTAAGCTTTTTCATATAGATTTTTTTACCTTTGTTTACATCTGCTGAAGCAGCAGTAGAAAGTACAGCAAGTCCGAGTAAAGCAGCAACTGCTAGTTTTGTTATATTAGTCATTTCAATCCTTTTATGTTTAAGATGAGTGATGATAACATGGAATTGTGAAAAGATTGTGAAGAATGTGTTGAGATAAGAAGCAATTTATCGTAGATTGCTTCTTGAGGTTACAAAGATGCCTAGCAGTGTGGTACTTTTGATCCATCTTTTGCATATTCATAGGAAAATTCATACACATATTTCCACCATGACTTTTTAATCTTATTGAGTTTTAGACGAGGACATATTCTCTTTGCTTCACTTTTGAACTTTCCTTCATCATATATCTCTTCCCATTCGTCTTGTGTATGATAACGCGCAAAACGTACACCCGAAAATCTACAGCTTTTTCTAAACTTCTTCTTAAATAGTTTTTGCCCTTTCACCAAATTTGAAGATGCGACTGCAGGAGTGCTTACCATTGCAAATACAACCAGTGCTACCAGTACCATTATTTTTTTCATGTCCATTCCTTCCTTCTATAATATAAAATTATATATTTGAATTATATCTATTTCAACTTACCAAAAACTTTATACTTTTCCCAGTAAATGTCTACAGCGTCATCTAACTCTTCTGGCGAAAGTTTTGTTGCCTCTTTTATTCCATAGGTATCAACAAATAAATCTGACATTGCCGAGATGTCTTTAGAAGGATAACGCAAATAATGTTTAATCCCTGCCTTTACATTTGTTTCACTGCTATAGATAAGTAAATATCGTTTAAACATCTCTTGTAATGTCGCTGGCAATGCTTGATGACAGGTGACACAATTACGTTCAAATACATCTTCTGCGTTTAGCATACTTAAAAACAATACTACCCAGACTATATTTTTTACCATTTTAACACCATTTTAGTTCCTTCAGACTCTTTTGATTTCACCTCTATGCGCATACCGTATTCATCGATGATTTTCTTTACAATGCTTAGTCCTACGCCAAAGCCCCCTTCACTTTTATTAAACCGTATATAACGGTCAAATATGAAAGGGACTTTACTCTCTTGTATACCAATGCCTGTGTCCCAAATATCCAACTCTCCTTGCTTCAGACTAAAGCCCACCACACCATTACGTTTATTGTATTTGATGGCATTGGAGATGAGATTGTCTATCACTCTGGTAAATTTGCGCCTATCCATAAATATCATAGCAGGCTGTAATTCCAGTTCATAACGTAACTTTTTAGACTCAGCCAAAATCGTAAAATACTCTACCCTGTCTTCTACCAATGCTTTGACATCTATATGTTCATTTTCGTTCTCTTTTTCCTGTTCTAGTGTAAGGTAGGTCAAGTCTTTGTATAGAGTAGAGACTGTTTTGGCTGCAATATTGATACGGTTTAGTTTTGTTTTGTTTTTATCTTCCATAATATCTGTATTCATCATCTCAATATTGGCAAGTATGGCAGAGAGTGGGGTATTGAGCTCATGGGTAGTATCTTTAATAAATCTATCTAAAAGAAAAATAGAATCTCTCATCGGTTTTAAAAAGAGTTTTGCAAGATATAAACCAAAAAGCATAAAGATGAAAAAAGTAAATAAACCATATCCTAGTATATTTTTCCATATTATCTTGCGCCATGCGCCATCATCTTTTACTTCGATAATAATATATTTAGTTCCCAGATAAAAATCATCCAAACTTTTTAAAAAATGTATATGATTATGAATCATGTAAATTTCTTTATCAAAACGTACATTTTTCTCTTCCAATAAAGAAAATATAGCCTTTTTTTCAACATCATAAATGGCAGAAGTAAAACGAGGATCTCGTGGATATTGTGTACGTTCATCAAAAAAATGGTGGAGCACTTTAAGTCTTCGCGCTTGTATAAACCCATATTTAAAAAGTGTTGCTCTCTGATTTGAAAGCATCAACTTCTCTTGTGTCTGATAATAGTAGTAAGAGAGGACAACAATCATCAGTAAGACCATAGCAACATAGAGTGCAAAAAATCTTAAGAGGGATTGTTTCTCACTTCTGAGTAATGAATTTGTAGCCTTGCTTTTTGATACTGACAATACTTTCTTTTCCTATGATTTTACGAAGGTTTTTAATGTAGGTACGCAGTGCGGTATCACTTGGTTCTTCATCAAAATCCCATAAATGTTTATAGATGCGTTCATGCGCTATCACCTCACCCTCGTTTTTCATAAAGAGTTTTAGAAGTTTAGACTCTTTATGTCCAAGAGATACACTCTTGTCATCTATCAACAGCTCATTATTTCTCGTATCATAGGCAATGTTTTCTGCAATGTCTATCAACTCTTTTGACTCATGATAAAAACCACGTTTAAGGAGTGTTTCCACACGGATTTTTAGTTCTTTAAGTGCAAAAGGTTTACGTATATAGTCATCACACCCACTTTCAAAACCTTTTTCCAAGTCCTCCACAGAGTCTAAAGAAGTGATGAAAATCGCAGGGGCGACCACATCTCCTTCTCTAGCTTCTTTTAAAAGCTCAAAGCCTGTGATTCCTGGGGTATTGACATCAAGCAAAAGTAAGTCATACTTACTTTCATAAAGTTTTTCTTGGGCTTCATACCCATCATAGACAGAGACCATATCATGTCCCAACTCTTCTAAAAACTCTGTGACTGTTTCATTCAGGTTGGCATCATCTTCTAATAATAGTATTTTACCCATTAAAGTGACTGCCTAACCCAGCTTTGGAGTCTACTTGCACTCAACGCACCTGAAAGTCTGTCGACTTCCTTGCCATTTTTAAACACTATAAGTGTAGGAATACTTTGTATACCATACTGTGCACCTAAAGTTTGTTGTTCTTCTGTATTGACCTTTACAAACTGTGCCTGTAGAGGCATAGCAAGGGCTGCTTCTTCAAATGCTGGTGCCATCTGCAAACAAGGCCCACACCAAGGCGCCCAGAAGTCCACCACCACAGGGATGTCAGAATTGGCTAAAAAAGTGCCAAGTTTTGCTGCATCTACCGCTACAGGCTTTGAATCAAGTAGTGATTTTTTACAGTGACCACAGTTGGCTTTAGCATAGCTCTCTCTTTTTGGTATACGGTTTACTTTGAAACAATGTGGACAAACAACATTCACATTCATAATAAATTCTCCATATTTAGATTAGTTTTTTATTTCTTAGGTATTATAGCAAAGATACAAATGAAAAAGTAAATAATACTTTAATGAATCAATAAAGGATACAACATGGCAAAAAAAGAACTTATCGTAGGTGGTGGATGTTTTTGGTGTACAGAGGCAGTATTTGAAACACTTAAAGGTGTGAGTGATGTAGAGAGTGGCTATGCCAATGGACACACTGACAACCCTACCTACAGAGATATCTGTACAGGAGAGACAGGACACGCAGAGGTGATCAAAATCACCTATGATGACAGTACCATTACTTCAGACACTCTACTGGACATCTTCTTTGTAGTACACAACCCTACTACCCTCAACCAGCAAGGTGCAGACAGAGGTACACAATACCGCTCTACCATCCTCTACACCGACGAAGAGACCAAAGAGGCAGCCGAAGCATCTCTTGAAGCAGCACAAGCTGACTACGCTGACCCCATAGTGACAACCATAGAACCTCTAAAGTGCTACTACAAGGCAGAAGCCTACCACCAGGACTACTACAGACAAAACCCTATGCAAGGCTACTGTAATGCAGTCATACCTCCAAAGTTGGCGAAACTCAAAGCGAAGTTTGGGAAGGAGATGGCGTAAGGCTACCTCCCCAAAGGATTATCAGAGCGTTTCTTCACTTTGCGTTCTTGCTCTTCACTGATGTTTGGCTGTGTAAACTCTACCTGCCCAGCGATGATACACCCTTTACATCCTGGTTCACAATGATGGTGTAGCTTTAAGCACCACTCTTTATCTTCTTCGTGTGTACCCATAAACTGGCAACTCCAACCTGAACTCATCATAAACTCCTAATATCTTATCTCAAAACCATCAGTATTAAACTGTGCATCATCTATAATTTCATACTGGACATCTTCTACTCTGCTTAGCGGTGAGCCTTCTTTGAGTATCTGCATGAACATATCGAAGTCATCATCAAAGACCTCAGCTACCACTTCTACCGTACCGTCAGGGAGGTTTTGTATGTAGCCTTTAAACTGTTTTTTCATGAGTGCCTGTGAGACAAACTTTCTGTAAAATACACCTTGCACATGTCCTAAAATGATACATCTATACCACTGCATTATTTTTCTCCGTACTCTTCTTTTAAATTTTGCAAAAACTCCAAAAGGTGCTCTTTAAAAAGTATGTCATCTTCGTCATCGTCATCTACACACTCACTCAGTGTTCTAAGTAATGGCATATCTATTTTCGATGCAAAACGCTTCACTTCTTTTGTCTCTTTAAGTACAATCTGTATCAAATGTTCAAAATTCAATCCATTATTGGTAATGATTTTAATATGATACTCATTCACCGTATCTATGAGAAGCTCTGCTCTCTCTTGATTTTCACTGTAGATGGTATGGGCTATCTCTTTTAGTTTTTGTTTTTCACACTCACTCATCTCACCATCAGCAGAGATAATTAGTGTTAAAAGTTTAGCTCTGTACTCTAAAGAGCTATGATGATAAACCAAAAATTCTCTAAACATTTTTTTAATTGTACGCTTTAAGCTTTTTGCCACTACACTATCCTTAACACACTTTTAACAAAAGTATACTATAGTTTTACAAAAATGGATAATCACTTATGGGAAATATAGACCTCATTATCATTTTAACGACCGCATTTCTAGGAAGCGTAGGACATTGTATTGGTATGTGTGGGGGGATAGTTGTCGCGTATACCTCTAGCAAAATAGACTCCAAGTCTTCTTATGCACATCAAACCGCTTCACACCTCGCTTATAATTTTGGTAGAGTAGCTACCTACACTATATTAGGTGCTATATTTGGATTTATTGGTCAAGTAGTAGCCTTTACACCTACAACCAAAGGGTTACTTTTTCTCATTACGGGTATCCTTATGATACTTGCAGGGCTTTCACTCATCGGTAATATCAAATTTCTCAATTCTGCTGAGTGGTCAGTGTCTAAATATGCTTGGTACCAAAACTCTTTTAGAAAACTTATTACTTCTAAAAGTTGTACTAGCTTCTTTTTGCTTGGTATGTTAAATGGTATCATCCCTTGTGGTCTTGTGTACTCTTTTGCTATATTTGCAGCAAGTACAGCTACTCCTTGGGGCGGAGCATTGGTAATGGCGACCTTTGGACTGGCTACCATACCTGCGCTTTTCTTTTTGGGCTTTTTGACCAAGTTTTTACAAAAAGGCAATATCCGTGGCACCATGATGAAGCTGGCTGC
>CAZQOC010000004.1:1437-19800 GCA_964594745.1 uncultured Sulfurovum sp. | reverse complement strand
AGATAATGTTGTGGTTGAAGATATGAGTTTAAATATGTCATTAGATTGTGGAAGTGGTACAAATACCATTGCCACTGTCGCAGCAGGCGATACCGTGACTTGTACTTCAACTTATACGTTAACACAAGATGACATCAATGGCAACAACCCTGCCATCACCGTAGATGTAAATGGCACGGTAGAAGTTAACAGTGAAGCCAATGTCACAGGGACACCACCTGCTGGTTCTGGACTATCCGCACCTATGGCGACAGCCAGTGCATTGGCTACAGCTCAGATTAGTGCAGCATTAGGCTTTGAAAAGACGGTAAGTGCTGTTATGGATGTCAATGGAGATAACATTGACAGTGCAGGAGATAAGGTCATATATACGTATAAAGTGCAGAATACAGGGGTAACTACTTTAACGAATGTAACTGTTACAGAAGGAAATTTTACTGGTACAGGTACCAATGGTCCTTTAACCGTAGTTTCTGGTAATGCAGCAAGCCTTGCACCCACTGAAGTAGTTGAGTTTAGTTCAGAATATACCCTTACACAAGAAGATATAGATGCAGGTATCGTGAGTAACACTGCTACTGCTTCTGCAACACCACCATCGGGTATGTCTGCACCAACAAGCACAGCTTCATCAGCAGTGAATTTCAACCAAATAGCTACCTATAACATGGTTAAAAACAGTGATACACCTACGATAGCAGCACCAAGTACGATTACCTACACGTTTGTGTTTGAAAACTTTGGAAACATTACATTAAAAGATTTAACACTAAGCGATGCCAATATAGATGTAGGTACACTCTCGTGTGATAATGATCTCAATAGTGATAATGCTATTGATACATTAGCCCCTGGTGCTACAGCAGAGTGTACAGCTACACGTACTGTAACACAAGCGGAGATAGACGCAGGTTCAGACATCATCAATACCGCAACCCCAAGTGCAACAGATACCTTTGGTGTCGTAGTGGATGAAGATAATGATGCGTCAACAGGTACACCAAACGACCCAAGTGACAACACAGCAACCACCACCATCACACAAAGCCCAGAGCTTAACATCACAAAAGTAGCAGATAAGACAACAAATGTAAGCGTAGGCGAAACCATCACCTATAGCTATGTGGTAACAAACATAGGGAATGTCACCATAGATGAACTCAATGTGACGGACAACCATTCTGGAACAGGCACACTTTCAGATATGAACCAAAGTAGTCTCACCTTGGCGCCACATGAAAGCACTACCTATAGTGCAACATACGTAGTCACGCAAGATGATATAGATGCAGGTACAGACATCACCAACACTGCTACGCTAGAGGGTATACCAAGAGGGGGTACACTCACACCTCCAAGTGCCACTGCAACCGTGACGCTTGTAGAGAGAAACGCAAGCATGACAATGGCTAAGTCCAGTACTGCCACAGATGCACAAGTAGACGATAGCTTACCGTATACCTTTACGGTGGTAAATACAGGGAATGTCACGCTGACTACACCAACAATCACAGATGCGAAGTGTGTCGCCACACCTACCCTCACCACAGAATCACTCACCGCAGATACACGACTCGAAGTGAATGAAACACAGACATATAGCTGTATGTCTATCCCTGTGACACAAACAGAAGTAGATGCAGGCGTAGTACTTAATACTGCGAGTATCACGGCAACACCTCCTGTAGGTGCCACCCCACCAACCCCACAAGAAGCCAATGCCACAGTGCCAGTCAACCAGACACCAGCATATACTTTCGTGAAAAGTACAGCCTCTGTACCGACTAAAGCAGGGGATAGCTTGGTCTACTCCTTTGAAGTCAATAACACAGGCAATGTGTCACTGCATACCATTAGCATAACAGACAATAAATGTAATGCCAGTGGTATTAGTTTAGTCACAGAGTCTATGACAGCAGATAGCATACTCGAAGTGAATGAAACCCAAACCTATCGCTGTACGTCACTTCCTGTCACACAAGCTGAAGTAGATGCAGCAGAGGTCAACAATACCGCATCTGTCACAGTAGCTGTCCCACCATCTGCCACACCACCCGCAGGACAGAGTAGTTCTGTCTCTACCCCAATTGTGCCTACCCCTGCACTCACCATGGTAAAAACAGCAGATGATGTGACAGATGTGACAGTAGGACAAACCATTACCTATAGCTATGAAGTCAACAATACAGGGAATGTCACCTTGGATGATGTCAATGTCTCAGATGTCCATGAGGGAACAGGGGTACTTAGCAGTATCCTTCCAAGCTCTGTGACCTTAGCCCCAGGGCAAGTGCAAGTCTTTAGTGCAACCTACACCGTGACCCAAGCAGACATCGATGCAGGCATAGATATTAACAATACCGCCACCGTCACAGCCAACCCTAAAGGTGGAACCCTGGTAGAGGTGAATGCCACAGAGTCTGTAGATGTGGCAGACCCACTCCCAAGCCTTAGCATCGTCAAAGAAGCCGATAAAACGTCTAATGTAGCACTAGGCGATACAATTACTTATACCTACACGGTGAGAAATACAGGAAATGTAGGGATCGATGATGTGCATGTCTCAGATGTCCATGTAGCAGACGGAAACCTTTCTGCTATCACTACAACAGATGATACAAACCTTGCACCAGGAGATGTAGCGACCTTTACAGCAACCTATACTGTAACCCAGGCAGATATAGACTTAGGAGAGGATATCAATAACACCGCCACCGCCACAGGTACCCCTAAAGGTGGCACACTGACAGATGTCAATGCCTCGGAGTCTGTGGAGCTAGAGACGATAGCTCCAGAAATATATATTGCAAAAGTGGCTTCTGCCCCAACAGTTGTGAATGGGATAGATAATAATATTACGGATGCAGACGATAACATTACATATACCATTACATTAGAGAACTCAGGAAATGTAAGTCTTTACAATGTACAAGCCAGTGATAGTATCACAAGCATTGATTCATGTGGACTTACAAGTAATGCAGATGTCTTTAATAATGACGGCACAGACAGTTTAGATGTAGGTGAAAGTGTGCTTTGTACAGCAGTTTATACACTCACAACAGGTGATTTGGATGCTGGTACACGTTCAAATACGGCAACAGTGACTTCTAAAGATATGCATGGTACACCTGCGAACGCGACAACAACTGTTAGCTCTGCAGTGACGCAAACTGCATCTATTGTATTGGTGAAAAGTGCAGATGATACAGCAGTTCAGTCACCAGCACAGGTGGGTGATACTATAAGCTATACATTTGAAGTACGCAACACTTCAAATGTTACATTAACCAATGTAGTAGTAGAAGATAAAGCCTTAGGTGTAACACCATTTAATATGGCAGTAGATTGTGGTAGCTCAAGCAATGTCATAGCAAGCATGCCAGCGTATAGTACATCTGTATGTACAGGTGTGTATGCCTTAACACAAGATGACATTGATGGTGTGAATGCGCCGACTATTACAAATACTGCAGGAGTGATAGAGGTAAACAATGATGCCAATGTAACAGGTGTACCACCAGTTGGTTCAGGTTTGACTCCTCCAACAGCAAGTGCATCTGCATTAGCTGAGGCAAATGCATCTGCCTCTTTATCTATGACAAAGATTGCAGGTGAGATAGTTGATAGTAATGCAGATGGAGTAGACAGTGCTGGTGATACTATTGTGTATACGTATACAGTAAAAAATGAAGGAACCACAACACTGTCAAATATAAGTGTTGATGAAAATACTTCAACCTTTACGGGTACAGGTACCTTACCTACTCCTACAGTAAGCCAAGGAGATACCTCTTCCCTTGCACCGAATGATACAGTAGTATTTACAGCGATGTATGTACTTACGCAAGAAGACATAGATGCAGGAATGCTTAACAACACTGCAAGTGCCTCTGGTGAACCTAGCCCACCAAACGGTATGTTACCCCCATCAGCATCAAGTTCGATTGCTGTGGTGATTAGACAAAAACCTAGCTTTAGTATGACAAAAGTTGTCTCGCCAACAACTATAGCAGGGCCAACGGTACTTGACTATACCTTTACCTTTACCAATACAGGTAATGTGACACTCAAAGATATAAATTTAAGCGATGCCAATATAGATGCAGGTTCTCTTAGCGGTTGTCCTATTGCTACACTTTCTGTGGGCGCAGTTGTGACCTGTTCTGCTACACGAACCATTACACAAGATATGATTGATGCTGGTGCGGACATAGTAAATATAGCCTCTGCCTTGGCAAAAGACCCTTTAGGACACATAGCCAATGAAGACAATGACAACAACCAAAGTACAGCCAATGACCTTACCGACAATAGAGCAACAACAGCCATTACCCAAAGTCCAAAACTGAGCATTGTAAAAACGGCTGATAAAACTACTGCTGTTACAGTAGGGGAGACAATAACCTATACATATGAAATTAATAATACAGGTAACATTACTATAGATAACATTAATGTAGTAGATGTCCATTCTGGAACAGGGTTACTCTCAGATATGAATCAAACAGATATGACTTTGGCACCAAATCAAAGTACAATCTTTAAAACAACCTACGTGGTTACCCAAGCTGATATTGATGCAAAAGATGACATTACCAATACTGCAACTGTTGATGGTGAAGCCAGAGGCGGTACCTTGGATGCAGTGGAAGATAATGAAACAGTGACAGTCACACCTGCTATAGCTAAAATAGCACTGATTAAGCATGTTGTACCTCAAGTAGCACCATATAGTAAAGGTGATGTGATTCACTATACTTTTGAAGTGAAAAATGTAGGGAATGTTACGCTATATGGTGTGAACCTAAGTGATAGTAATGCAAGTATATCTGGAAGTCCTACGACCCTTGCATCAAATCAGGAGGACAACACTACATTTAGTGCAACACACATTGTTACCCAAGCTGATATAGATAGAGGCTCAGTGATGAATCAGGCCCAAGTACGTGCAGAAGATGCACAGGGTAATGTCGTGATAGATAAGTCAGATGATACTGTTTTTGATGAAGATAACCCTACTATAACCCCAATGGTTGCAATGCCTAGCATCAAAATGACTAAAAAAGGTATGTTTGAGAGTAATAGTTCTGTGCAAGTAGGAGATACCATCTCTTATGAATTTAACATCACAAATACAGGGAATGTGACACTCTTTAATGTAAGTGTAAAAGATGACAATGCTACGGTAACAGGAAGTCTAATTACCCTTGCCCCAGGAGAGAGTAATACTACAGCATTTACAGCCATACATACGGTGACACAAGCAGACATTGATGCCAATAAAGTCATTAACCAAGCTGTAGTAAAAGCAAAAGAACCAAATGGAACCGAGCTTAATGCAAGTTCAGACGACCCTGATACAACAGAGGTAAATGACCCAACAGTCACAGGATTGCTTATAGCCTCACCAGAAGCAACAACAGATGAAGCCAACGGTAGCACAGGACAAGCAACCTTAGTAGACGTGTTAGCCAATGACAGTGGAGGTACATTTGTGCTAGATCCAAATTCTGTAAGAATAGTAGCTCCAAATGGTAATTTAGTCACAGAACTTGTAGTCGCAGGTGAGGGTACTTGGAACGTGAATCCCGATGGTACGATTACCTTTACACCTAACACTGGATTTACAGGAGACCCAACACCTATTAGATATAGAGTAGATGATATACAAGGTAACCCTGTCACTACAGATGGAGAGATTAAAATAGACTATCCGCCTGTTGCTATAGATGATACTGTTTCATCACCACATGTTGAACCAGTAACGATCCAAATTCTAGATAATGACTTGAATACTTCAGATCCGCTAGACCCTGAAAGCGTGAGTCTTGTACCTCCTGCCAATGCCACAGGCATTATAAAAGATGCAGATGGAGACACGATAGAATTTACAGTCAATGAAGGAGTATGGTCGGTAAATGAACTCACAGGTGAAGTGACCTTTACCCCAGCAAATAGCTTTACTGGTGGTGAAGTAGTAGCTATTGCCTACACCGTACAAGAGACAGATGGAAAACATGTGAGTAATGAAGCAAGTATAAAAGTGAAGTATGGGGCATACATTTTAAACGCCGTAGATGATGGTACTATTATCATTAAACACTATGGCTCAAATGTTATTGATGTACTTAAAAATGACGAATTCACAGGAGATGTGACTATTAAGATTATTAAACAGCCTAAACATGGTACCGTTGATGTAGCCATTGGTGAAGATGGTAAACCATATATCCTCTACACGCCAGACCCTGATGTGAACTATAAACCTGATAGCTTTAAGTACACGATTACAGATGTGAATAATCAAGTATCTGAAGCCACGGTAGCTTTGGATATTCAGTGTGTTTCTTCCCAAACCTCAGATGGAGGAAAAACCTTTGGTTGGTTGAGCATACTTATGATGATGTTCTTGACACTGATGTCAGGATTATATTTCGTAAGACAAGAAGATGAGAGAGGAGAACTGTAATGAAACAATTATTCAAGAGTAGCGTAATAGGATTGGCACTAATCTCAACAAGTGTGTATGCAGGAGGTAAATATGTGGCTCCTGTAGAAGCAGAAGTGATTCCTGTACCAGAAGATATTTCTCCTTGGTATTTAGGTGCAGGGTTAGTTGCCGCTAAATTTCACGCCTGTGGAAATGGATGTGATTATGAAGATCTTACTTACGGGGCAATGCTTAGAGGTGGATATGACTATAATGAATACTTTGGACTAGAAGCTAGAGGAATAAGAACCTTTTTAGATAAAGGACCTTTTGGAGGTGTGCCTTTAGCACATATCGGTCTTTACGCTAAACCACAATACCCAGTGAGTGAACGCGTCAACCTCTATGGACTCTTAGGGTACGGATATACTAAAAACCTTGGAAATGGAGGAAGACTTAACTATTTTGATAGCGATAGTGGTTTCTCAGCAGGGGCAGGTTTAGAGTATGACCTCTCCGATAGAAAAGGTGACTTCTTGAAAGATGCCCAGTATGATAGAGCATTTGATGGGTATGCAGACCAAGGGAAAGGTTGGAGTTTGTTTGTAGATTACCAACGCTTACTCATTAAGTCTAATGTCCCAGATATGGATGTCATTTCCGCTGGTTTGAGGTATGATTTTTAATCTCATCTATTCAAATTAAGTAGAGAGTATAGGTCATACTTTCTACGTCTTTTATATTAAACTACGATTAACCTCAATCAAGTAAAATTTTCCTAATTAAATATTCAGGAGAAAAACTTGAGTCAAACCATAGAAAATATTAAAACAGAAATATCAAAAGTACTTGTCGGTCAAGATAAAATGGTCGAAGGACTTTTGGCTGGGCTACTTTGTCGTGGGCACATACTACTTGAAGGTGTACCAGGACTTGCTAAAACCACAGCGGTGAATGCACTGGCTAAAACGCTTGGGCTAGACTTTAAACGGGTACAGTTTACCCCAGATTTACTTCCTTCAGACATTATAGGGACTGAAATCTATGACCCTTCCAACAATGCCTTTAAAATCAAACAAGGCCCTGTATTTACCAATCTCTTACTAGCAGATGAGATAAACCGTGCGCCAGCGAAGGTACAGTCTGCGTTGCTTGAAGTGATGCAAGAAAGACAAGTAACCATTGGGGATGAAACCTTTAAGATAGCGTTGCCATTTCTTGTCATGGCTACACAAAACCCTGTGGAACAAGAGGGAGCCTATGAGCTTCCTGAAGCACAGCTAGACAGGTTTATGATGAAATTGGTTGTTGGATACAACACTAAAGAAGAAGAGCTTGAGATAGCACGTCGTGTAGCGAACAACAGTTTTGGTGACATACAACAGGTAGCAACCATTGATGACTTAAATAAAATCAGAGAAGAAGCACTGCAAGTACATATGGATGAAGAGATAGAGAAGTATATTATCGAGCTAGTTGCTGCAACGCGTGACCCTAAAGCCTACGGTTTAGAAGAGCTTGAAGCCTACATAGAGTTTGGTGCAAGTCCAAGAGCAAGTATCGATATGTATAAGGCCTCTCGTGCCATTGCCTACTTAAAAGGGCAAGACTATGTATCGCCTATAGAGATAGCGTATATTGCTAAAGAGATATTGCGTCACCGCATTATACTTTCATATGAAGCACAGGCAGAAGAGATCACTCAAGATGAGATTATAGAGAAGATTTTAGCGGCCGTGCCGATTCCATAATTGTGTAGGGGTAATGCCTATGTGCTTACCCTTATGCTTGAATAAAGGGTACCCACAAGGGGATACCCCTACGAGGTGTAAATGAATAAACAAGTAAAAAAAATCATTTTAAAAACAAAAAAACAAGTCTATGGAGATATGCTTGGGAACAATGCATCACTCTTTCAGGGTGAAGGTTTTGAGTTCGCAGAACTTCGTGAGTATGTCTATGGTGATGATGTTCGTAAGATAGACTGGAAGACCACAGCCAAACTTGGTAAGCCTTTTATTAAGGTGTACAAAGAAGAGCGTGAACTTAATGTTGTTGTCGTTTCTATTCTTTCTGGTTCTACCTACTTTGGTACAGTGAAGCAAAAGTCTGATGTGATGGCAGAAGTGACAGCTACTTTAGGGTTTTCCGCAGTTAAAAATTCTGACTTGTTTTCACATATGATTTTTGCAGACAAGATGTACGAATTTTCTAAGCCGAGTAAAAAACTGTTTTCTGTGCATAAAGCTGTAGAAGACATGGTCGCTTTTGATCCCCTTGGTAAAGAAGCCAATTATACAGCTTTAGTAGAAACTTTAGTAAGTCGACTTAAAAAGAAAGCATTACTTTTTATAGTCTCTGATTTTGTTGGAGATATAGACTTAAAGTTGTTGGCAAAAAAACATGATGTATTTGCAGTCATTGTAAGAGATAAGTTTGAAGAGAACCCAAGTGAACTTGGTTACTTACGTCTTATAGATATGGAAACAAAGCAGAGTTTTGAAGGCGATGTTGATAGTGGTACTTTAAAAAATTATAAAAAAGCATTACATGACAATGATGAAAAGCTTTATACACAGTTAAAAAAGCAAGGTGTACGGTTTACAAAGATATATACCAACGAAGAACCAACCCTAAAGCTTATGAAGAAAATGCGATAAGGAGTCATAATGAATGAACAGAATTTAAGCGCACAACTCCGTGACATTAAGCCACTTCTGGAGATTCCTGATAGTTCTTACTATATCTATTGGGGGTTAATTGCTTTAGGTATTTTGTTAGCAGTAGGTGTACTTTTCTTTGTCTTGAAAAAACTTTGGGAAAATAGAAAAATAAATCTTGCAAAAGGCTATTTGGAAGCGCTCAAAAAGATAGACTGGAATGATACGAAAAAGTCAGCCTATGAAGCAACACACTACGCAAGACTTTTAGCAACAGATGAGCGAAAAAAAGAGCTCTTTTCGCAGCTTGAACCAATGCTAGAACAATACAAATATAAAAAAGTGGTAGATGCTTTAGATGCAGATACACGTCATAAATTTAATCTTTACGTGCAGGTGGCAGATGAGTCAATTTAGTTTTGAATATCCACTATTATTGTTAAGCATACTACTCTTTGTGCTATGTGCAAAGTTTTGTAAAGAGCGAAGCAGGGCTATCTTTTTCCCTCATGTGAAGTCACTTATGGTAAAGAGTGCCAAAAGTACTTCATGGTTAAATATACTCAAATGGGTAGGTATCGTCTCAGCTGTGATTGCTTTGGCATCTCCTGTGATAACCAAGTCTTATACCAATTCTAAAAAAGAGGGACGGGACATCGTGCTGATTATCGATTCGTCAGACTCTATGCGTCAGCGTGGTTTTGACCCTAATGATATATGGCGTAACAAGTTTGATGTAGTAAAAGATGTTGTAGGTGACTTTATAGAAAAACGTAAGAACGACCGTATAGGTATGGTGACGTTTGCAGATATTGCTTTTATTGCTTCACCTTTGACTTTTGAGAAGAAGTTTTTGACTGACATTACACGTATGCAGAAAATGGGCGTGGCGGGGAAAAGAACAGCTATTAATGATGCCATTGTACAAAGTTACAACCTCCTAAGTAAGAGTAAGGCTAAATCCAAAATAGCTATTTTGCTGACTGATGGTATAGACAATATGTCAAAAGTACCTTTTGAGGACGTGAAAGATCTTATAGCTAAACGTGACATAAAGCTCTATGCCATCGGCATAGGAGATGCACGTGATTATAATGGACAATACTTGCAAGCATTGGCAAAAGCAGGACATGGACTTGCGTTTGGTGCAAGAGACGCCAGTACATTAGAGAAAGTATATGAAGAAATAGACAAGCTTGAAGCAACAAAGATAGACGATAAAAAAGTGGTACAACATACGTACTTGTATATTTATCCACTCTTTTTGGCGATACTTTCACTTTTATTGTTTATTTATTTTAGAAATGCGAAAGGAGTGTAAAGATGAGTTTTGTAAATCCTCAATTTTTCTGGGTACTTATTGTTCCTTTTGTCATCTTCGCCTTTTTGATTAGTACAAACAAAGAGAGACTCTCCCGTGTCTTTGATGCTAAGGTGCTTAAACGTTTGAGTGCTACAGATGAGAGTATGCCAATGGCAGTACGTAATGTGCTTATGTTTTTAGCCATTTTTTTGATGATAGTTGCCATGGCACGTCCTGTCATGGAAAAAGGAGACAAAAAAGTAGAGGTACAAGGATTGACGCTCCTTACAGCACTGGATATTTCTGGTTCTATGCGAAGTAAAGATGTCTATCCTAACCGTTTAGAGTTTGCCAAAAAGAAGATGATGGCATTTTTTGATGCGATGCCAAGTGATGAGATAGGTGTAGTGGCCTTTGCCTACTCACCTTTTGTTTTGGCACCATTCTCTTCTGACAAAGAGACGCTTAAAATGATGGTTGAAGGCGTGGATGACTCTTATATCAATATGGGTTCAACCGATTTTTCTGCACTTGGAGAACAGGTGGCTTCATTGCTTAAAGAGAAGAAGCCTAAGATTTTAGTGCTCTTTTCTGATGGAGGAGATGTAAAAGCCGTGAAAGGGTTTGGAGATATCTTGAAAGCCAATAACATTGACCTTTATGTGGTACTTGTAGGTACACAAAAAGGTGCACCTGTGCTTGATGAAAATGGTAAACCTTACACCCAAAAAGATGGCACAATAGCCATCACACAACGTAATGATGACTTGGGTAAATTGGCTAAAGAAAATGGTGGTGCCTACGTTGTAGCAAGTACAGGAAAAGAAGACATACAGCAGTTGGTTAATGTGATACGAAGTAAATATAAAAATCAGCAGCAAGGAGAGGTGACGGTGAAAGAGCGAGTAGAGTATTTTTACTATCCACTTGGACTTGGATTGATTTTCTTGCTGATAGCCTTATCTTCGATGCCTAAAAGGAGAGAAGTATGATAAGAATTATTGTATTAATGACACTCTATTCTTCGCTGTCTGGTGTTGCATATGCGGGTATTACAGATTTTAAAACTATTGATGCAGCCAAGAAAGCCTATGAAGCTAAAGAGTATGGAAAGTCTGCGGCTTTGTTAGAAAGCTTAGATGCCAAAAGTGCACAAAAAACATATGATATCGGGAATGCTTTGTATAAAAATAAAAAGTATGATGAAGCTATTAAAGCCTATAAAGAGGCGAATGGTATAGATGAAGCACAAACATTGCACAATATCGGTAATAGCTATTTCCAAGAAAAAAAGTGGGATGAAGCCATCAAAACGTATGAAAAAGCTTTAAAGATAAAAGAAGATAAAGATACAAAGTTTAATTTGGAACTTGCCAAGAAAATGAAGAAAAAGCAAGAGCAGAAGAAAAAACAACAGCAGAAAAAGAAAGACAAGAAGAAAAAAGACGACAAAAAGAAAGACAATAAAAAACAAAATAAAGACAAAAAAGACCAAAACAAGAAAAACAAAGATAAAAAAGAGCAAAACAAAAAGAACCAAGACAAAAAAAATAAAGACAAGCAGAAAAAAGATCAACAAAAGAAAGATAAAAAAGACCAAGATAAGAAAAAAGAAGATAAGCAGAAAAAAGGCAACAAAGATAAAAAAGATGCTAAAAAGAAGAATAAATCTAAAGAGAAAAAAGGTGACAAATCTTCTGCTAAGCCAAATGAACAAAAGAAAATGAGCAAAGAAGATAAGCTCAAAGAGCAAGAACTAAAACGTCTGATGAAAAAGATGCAAAAAGGTAAAACACCAACGATGATGTATCAAATGGGTGCAAGTAAAAAATCTAAACAAAACAGCACGATTAACCCGTGGTAAAAAGGATGAAGAAGATGAAAAAATATTTATTTATACTATTGGTAATGACATATTCACTCTTTAGTGTTGCCAGTGCAGCAAGTGTAGAAGCAACTGTCAATACAAAAGAAGTGGTGCAGGGCAATCCTGTACAACTTCGCATTAAAGCCATAGGTGGTGCTGCGGCTTTTCCAAATATACGTGATATCAACGGTGTGGGAGTGACAGACTCTGGCACAAGCAGACAAAGCAATATGCAAATTACAGTTAATGGTATGCAAAGTGAAACGTCAACTGTAAGAAAATATATCTTTGTTCCTGAGCATGATATGGTTATCCCTTCTTATACTGTGCGTGTTGGGGGTAATAACTATAAAACAAAACCTATCGCTATAAAAGTTGTCAAGTCCAATGCGCCAAAGTTACAAAAAAGTGAAAAAATTTCTTTTTCACTTAAAGCAGAAAAGCATTCGGTAAATGTAGGAGAGTCATTTGTGATGACGGTGTATCTCTCTTTATCAAAAAACCTACAGGGTTTGCAGGTTTCAGACTATGTAGCCCCACATTCACCTGATTTTTTCATCAAAGAAGTAGAGGGACAAAAAAAATATGAACATGATGGATATACTGTTGTTGAAATGCGTTATATTGTCACGCCTAAAAAAGAAGGAAACTTTACAATAGAAGCGGCAAGAGCCAAACTAGGACAAGCAGATTGGAGCAGACAAGATATTTTTGGTAGACCCGGGACTACTTGGCAAGCCATTGCGACAAATGCCTTAAGCGTTGAAGTCAAAGCACTCCATACAGATGCAGATCTCATAGGTGATTTCGACATAGAAACGAACATAGATAGCCAAAGTGTGAAAGCAAATAAACCTGTGAACCTCACTGTCAAAATAAAAGGTAAAGGAAATGTAGAAGATTTTGAATTTCCTAAATATGAGATTGATGATGTGACTGTTTATTCTGATGATGCAAAGGTAGAAAGTCATGTAGATGGGACAACACTATTGAGTAGTTATAGTAAAAGTTTCGCTTTTATAGGAGCAGATGATTTTGTGATTCCTGCGCGTACTATACGCGTATATAACCCAGACAGCAATACCACTAAAGCGTTAAAAATACCTTCTTACAGCATACACATTGAGGGGGAAAAGGCAGCAGTTATGCCTGTAGAAACTGCCTCACAGGCTGTAGCACCAAAAGTAGAAACCAATATCGTTGAAAAAACGATAAAAGTAAAGTCTGTAAACTGGTGGATGCTTGTTTTAGCCTTTGTGTTAGGTATGCTTGTGATGTATCTGTTACAGTTTTTACCAAAAGTATGGCAAAGAAAAGAGCGAAGCTACAAAGCATCTGATGCTCTGAAAATCCTCTATGCACACATGAGTGAAGACCCAGCAGTAGAAGAAATGGTACGCAAACTCTATGCGCGTAAAAATGGTGATAAATCAGTGCAGATAGACAAGAAAGAACTTAAGGCAATGGTGGAGAGGTTTAGATAGTCTTAGTATAATCCCTCTATGATTTATTATATATGCAGATGACAAAGAAGCGTTTTTAGAAGTATAAATGAGGACAGACTAGATTTAATTTTCATTTCTACTATATTATTTACGCTATAGTGCATAAGTATGTGTTCTAAAAGGTAGTAATTTGTGTGTAAAAGTAGCCTGTCCCCATTATTCATTATTCTTGGGGGGGTTATGGTTCACACATGGTGATACCTGCACATGGTAGCCCAATACATATAAATACGATGAAGATAAACAATAATTATGCTATAATGACAGTATGGATGTAAAAGAAAAAGTTGATATTATCGCTAAACAAGCAGATATTATTTATAAGAAAATATTTATATTTTCAGCGATTGCAGGTGGTAGTTGGATATATGGTATAAAAACAAATGGCTATCTTGGTATTATTATATGGATAGTATTTATTCTTTCAGCTATAGGTCTTGTTGTTAATTTGACAAGACAAGGTACATTGTATATAGAATTAGAGGAGATAAAAAATGGAAAATCTTGAATGGCTTTATGCTATAGGTCTTATTGGGGCAATCATTGTTGGTTATTTGGCTGTAAAAAAACACTGGAAAATTGCTGACATTTTTTAACATATGTCACATCATCCAAACCTCATGATAAGAACAATATTGCACCTTTAAACCTTTTTGATATATCAAGGGAGTGTAAAGAATTCTGGAGCATAGGGGGTCGAGCATAGGGGGTCGGGTGATAATGATAATCCCATTAAAAACCCAAACCTCAAAGCCTTTGTGAAGTGAAACGGTTACATCGTAATCACTCTCTTTGAGAAAACACACTAAAATAAATCATGTCACACAACCCAAACTTCGCCCAAACCACCATCATTATCAGAGATTATATAGTTCTTTTATACTAAGACTAAATTATTTTCTTGTCATTTTGTATGCAAGAGCGTTTTAGATAGTCTTAGTATAATATCTCTATGATTTATTATATATATGCAGATGACAAAGAGGCGTTTTTAGAAGAGGTGAAACCTTATCTTCAAGAGAAGGAAGTGAAGTATTTGCCTTTTTCAAGATTAGATGAGCTTGATGTAGAAGATATCACGCATATTATTGCTACTGGGTGTCTTAATGAGTTGAAACTTCTGATGGGGATAGCCCATCAAAATGACATTTCTTTAGGTATTGTGCCTACTCCTGAACAAAAAGAGTTGAAAAAGACGTTTGCACTCAGTAGTAAAGTCGAAGATGCCGTTGTGCAAGCATTGGAAGTGCGTGAGAAGAAAATTGATCTTCTTTATTGTAATGGAGAAATTGTACTACAAGAAGTGGTGGTAGGAGATGCACCGCCGCTAGATAGTTTTGATACAACACTTAATGGGAAAACATATTTTGACAGAATTAAAATATTTTGGCGCACACTCAGTCGTGTAAAAGCACTCAAGCATACGCAAATGAAAATCATAGATGCCAAAGACAACGAGATGAAACTTTCATGTGTTGGTGTTGTAGGTATAGAATATAATAACAATACTTTTGCTTCAAAACTTGTCTCTTCACAGCTCAGTGCCAGCGATGGAAAATTGACAGCTGTCATACTTTCTCCTACTTCTATTGTGCAGTATATGGGGTATCTGTTTAAATCGTTAGTTTCGCATATTACACCAAGTACTTTGCCTAAATCAGTAGGATACATACGAAGTTCTAAAATTACTATTGAGCCTAAAGAACCTATGGATGTTCTTATCGATTCGGCTCAAAAACAGATAACACCTATAGAACTTGAAGTCAAAGAGAAAGCTTTAGCCTTAAGTGTGGGAGAGGCTTTTTGGGAGAAACAAAGCAATCAGACAAATACCAAAGACAGTATCAAAATAGATCATCTGCCTTCAGATGAAGAGAGTTCAAAGTATTTAAGTACAGCCATTCCTCTTTTTTCACATGCAAGTAAAGAGCAGTATGCTTCATTGTTTACAAATTTACGCGAAGAGAGTAGACTCAGTCAAACTTTTATGGTTTTACTTATATTGGCTACCATGATAGCAACCTTTGGATTGTTTATAAACTCTTCATCTGTCATCATCGGGGCGATGCTTTTAGCCCCACTCATGCAGCCCATCGTCAGTTTGAGTATGGGGGTATTACGTCAAGATACTACCCTGCAAATCAATGGGATAAGAACAATTACCATTGGTGTTTTAGCCGTATTGGTGACAGCGGCGCTTATCGCTTTATTTATCCCTATAGAACGGCTTACGACAGAGATGTCTGGTCGGCTTAGTCCTACGATATTAGACCTTTATGTTGCCATTATCTCAGGGGCAGCGGCGGCCTATGCAAAATCTAATGAGAAAATACTAGGAAGCTTAGCTGGTGTGGCAATAGCCGTGGCATTGGTACCACCTATAGCCGTAGCAGGTATAGGGTTAGGTTGGGGTGACTGGTCTATGTTTTCTACAGCATTTTTACTTTTTATTACTAACCTTGTAGGTATAGTTTTGGCTGCAGCATTTGTTTTTGCAATGTTGGGATTTTCACCTTTACATTTAGCTAAAAAGGGGATATTGACATGGTTTCTCATAGTATCACTTGTAGCTGTTCCTCTCTATAGTTCTTTTAGTAAAATGAAAGAAGATATTCAGATTCAAAAAACCCTTTCTAACCTTGTCTTTAATGTGGGAAATCATGATGTTAAGCTGACACACATTAAGCTGGTACATCGTGCTAAAATAGATGAAATTCGTTGTGAAGTCATTAGTACAGGTATTTTGAGTAAAGTAGAAAAAAGACGCCTAAAAGATGCTATTTTAAAAAGCATCAGTAAAGTTGCAGAGGTCATTGTGACGTTTAGATATAAGCTATAAAAGATTTATAGCATTAAAATTCACTCTCTAGATCGTAACTAATGTACTCTTCTTTTGATTGATTTAAAGAAATTAAGATTGTTCCTTTTTCACTGTCAAGTTTTCCTGTTACTGTAATTTTCTCGTATATATTATTGATATCATAATAATATAATTCTATTTTTTTTGCTTCAGTCGAGAGTTGGTAGCAGGTATCCGCCCCTATAAAATAGTTTCTTCCCATATCGAGGAGTTTATAGTAAGCGTAGCCATTATCCATTAAATATAATTTTTTGTTTTCCAAATAATCACCAATAGTTTTTTGTACAATTTTAGGGGTACTTAGTTGGTCATCTTTTATCTCTTTATGTTTAGAGGTATGAGATGTTAAAACAGAAGCGAGTAAAGGAATAAGTATTTCTATATGATTTTGATCATTTTGGTTAAAGTGTAACTTTTTATTAAGTAGTTGGATGACACCTATAGTATTTTTTTTCTCATCCAAAATAGGTACTGCAAGAATATTTCTAGTAGTAAAATGAAATTTTTTATCTATAGATTTGAAGAATATTGGATTTGTGTTAACATCATTTTCTAAAACAGTTTTTTGTTTATGAAACGCATAGCCTACAAGGCCTACATTTGAACGTAAAATGATATGTTCTGTTATCCCATCATTGTAAATACTTTCCAGTTCAGATGTTTCAGATTTGAAAATAAAAATAGAACAACGTCTGGCTGCAGTGACTATTTTAGTATAACTTGCAATGGCATTTATTTTTTCTTCAAAGGTTAAGAGTTCCAATATTTTGTTCTGAAGACTGTCTATATGTTTCTTTATTTCTGTTATCTGATTCACAAATTACTCCTAAAGTATGTCATGTAAACTATTGGCATCTTTCATCCAAGTATTCAGTGCTTTCCATTCTTCATTTTCTACCATATTTTGACATTTTTTAAGTTCTGTTTGAAAGGTATTAATCGCTTCTAGTAGATTTGACTTATTTTGTCTAAAAATATCTTCCCACATATTGGGACTTGACTTGGCGATACGACTCATGTCTTTAAAGCCCCCACCAGCAAGTGCCAAAATACTCTCTTTGGCTTCTTGTTGCATTACAGAGTTAGCCAGTGCATAAGAGAGAGCATGAGGCATATGAGAAATATACGCAGCATGCCTATCATGCTCTTTTGCATCCATATAGACCAAATGCATACCTATGTCTTCAAAAAGTTTTTTTGCTACTTTTTGTTGATGTTCTCCACTTTTTTCCATGTCGCAGAGGACAACAACTCGGTCTTTATAGAGGTCAGCAATCGCAGCAGTTGGTCCAAACTTTTCTGTTCCCGTCATCGGGTGAGCGGTGACAAAATTGGCACGAATATCAGAAGGGATACTATGTGATATTTTTTCTTTGGTACTACCTAAATCAATGAGTGTACAACTTTTTTTATGTGGTTTGATCTGTTGGGCAATAGAGATAATCCCATCAACAGGTACAGAGAGAAAAATAATATCACAGTGACTTAAGGAATCTAAATCATGAACAATCTCATCTACCAGTCCAAGCTGAAGTGCTTTTTGGGCATGTGCTGTATTATGATCGAGTCCTATAAAATGATAGGGATTGTCTAATTCTTTTAGTGCAATACTGAGTGAACCACCCATGAGTCCCAGACCAATAAAACCGATATTTTGTATGCCCATGTGATTGCCTTTTAATACGAAGTATGCAGAGATTATAGCATGTTTTATATAATGTCTTTTGGCATTATT
>CAZQOC010000004.1:0-1337 GCA_964594745.1 uncultured Sulfurovum sp. | reverse complement strand
TTTTGGCATTATTATGCGCCTCTTAGAGTAAAAAAGATAAAATAATAGCAAAATATATAAGGTTGACTATAATGATGAAAAAAATAGTATTCGCTTGGATATTACTAAGCGCATTTCTTTTAGCACAAAAAGTAACTCAGATTAGGTTTGAGGGACTTGCTCACCTCTCTCCTTCTGTTGCACAGGAGATAGCAGATATTCATGTGGGTGATCAAATGGATGCCGCCAAAATTAATGAATCGATTAAAAACTTTTTTTCGCAAGGGTATTTTAAAGATGTATGGGTTGATAAACAAGGTGGAACACTTATCTACCATTTTAAAGAAAAAGTAGCCATTGCAAATATAGATATAAAAGGATATGGGACAGGAGACGATGGAGAGAAACTTTTAGCAAGCATTGGGCTTAAAAAAGGTGACCTTTATGATAGCAGACGTGCACTCAAGTCAAAAAAAGCAATTATTTCAAGATTAGAAGCAAAAGGTTACTACGATACCGTTGTTGAGTTGACTACGAAACCTGTAGGTGAAAGTAGTGTCGCCCTTACCTTTGATGTAAATAAAGGTGAGAAGATTAGAATTAAAAAAATGAACTTTGTAGGTGCTTCAAAAATGAGTAAGGGTGATTTGGAGTTTGACCTTGCCAATAAAGAAGAAGATTTTATGGGTTGGATGCCTTTTTTAAACGATGGTGTCGCAAGGATTGACCAACTTGAGTATGATGCATTTAGAGTAAAAGATGTCTATATGAAGCATGGTTATCTTGATGCCTTTGTGAGTAAACCACTCATGCGTGTGGATTTTGGTGCTTATGATGCGGAAGTAGATTACCAAGTCTCTGAAGGTAATCAGTATAGAGTAGGTGATGTAAGTATTGCCCAAAATATTGAAGGATTAGATTCAGAAAAACTATTAGAGAGTCTTAGTCTTAAAAAAGGTAAAATTTTTAATATTAAGCGTATGCGTAAAGATATGGAAGATCTTAAAGAAGCTGTGGGTAACCTTGGATATGCCTATGCAAATGTTGCTCCACAGATGCATAAAAACCCTGAAAGTAAAACAGTAAATATCCAATATGTTCTTCAAGCTGGTGATGAAGTGACCATTAATGATGTGCTTATCTCAGGAAACAATACAACAAAAGACAGGGTGATTCGTAGGTATCTCTATTTGGCACCTGGAGATAAATTTAATGCACGAGATTTGAAAGATTCTAAAGGCGCACTTGGACGAACTGGTTTTTTTGAGAAAGTAGATATCCAATCACAAAGAGTCTCAGCCGATAAAATCAACTTACTTGTAAATGTAAAAGAAGCAGCAACAGGAACTATCTCAGCT
>CAZQOC010000003.1:0-19901 GCA_964594745.1 uncultured Sulfurovum sp. | reverse complement strand
TTGATGGCTTACATCAAAAATAAAAGGATCTTTCTCTACATCAAATACTTTATGCATCGCAACAATCAAATCTGTTGCCCCCATTGTAGAAGAGAGATGTCCCCCATTCTTACTTACCGTGTCAAGTATTTTTTGCCTAATCTCTTCAGCAAGTGTATGTAATTCTTCTATGGAACGTGCTTTTATGTTCATCATCATCCCTGTCTTTCTAAATATGCCGTAATCAGTTTTTTTGTAAAGCCAATCTGTTTGTCATCATACTTAAGTCCTAAATCATCGGCTAAATGTTTTAACTCTTTTTTTGTAATTTTACTCATATTACCATGCATCTGCTTAACTTGGATGAAATCATCCAAAACAAAAGGTTTTACCTCCACTTCAGAGCTTTTCACCACTGTTACTTTCTTCAAGCGATAACCTCTAAGAAATGTTTAAAAAAGATATCATTTTGTTTTGCAGTACCTATAGTAATACGCATAGCATTCATCCCATAAGATGCAAGGTTTCTTATGATTACACCTCGTTTGAGCAGTGCATCTGCAATGTTGGTAGCATCCATACTTTCATCAAACAAATAGGTAATAAAATTCGTATAGCTTTCAATATATTGAAACCCATGTTCTTTTGCAAAAGTTTCATAACGTTTGATTTGCTCTTGATGTAAGATGATTGATTCTTTCACAAACGTATCATCCTTACATGCGGCTATCGCTGCAGCTAACGAAAGTGTCGAGATATTAAAAGGTGGACGCATTTTATAAAGCGCTGTTATCATCTGGGCATTAGCAATACCATAACCTACACGCATGCCCCCTAAACCATACGCTTTAGAAAAAGTACCTAGATAAATCACATTGGAAAATCCAAGTATATCATTGGGTACCAGTGCATATCTGCTGTCTTTGTCTGCAGCATACTCCATATAGGCACCATCGACTACAACAAGCGTATCTTTATCTACCGCATTGATGATTTTGAGTACCTCTTCTTTAGTTGTCGCATCTCCTGTTGGATTATTTGGTGTACAAAGGTAGATGATTTTTGGTTTATGCATACGGTAAGCTTCTATAAACTCCTCATACTTGTGCGCATAACTTGCAGTCCTATAGACCTTCGCACCCATCTGCTTCGCATAAATCTCATACATCGCAAAGGTCACTGCAGACATCAGAACAGAAGAGTTTTCATCTAGTACAGCACGAGAAACAAATTCTAACACTTGGTCTGACCCTGCCCCTATAATAATATTGTCTTCATCCACTGCATACTTTGATGCCAAAGCCTCTTTAAGCTCAAACATAGAATCATCAGGATAAAGATGTGCTTTGTCCGCATTTTCAATAATCGCTTGTTTGACTGCTGGACTTGTGCCTATAGGGTTCTCATTGGAAGCAAGCTTCACTACATCCTCAGGAGCAATCCCAAATTCACGTACCACCAACTCTATAGGTTTTCCTGCTTCATAGGTTTTGATATTTTCTAATACTTTATTATATTTCACACTGCACCCTTTTTATACATCATCAGTCTCTTTTACATAAGAGCCTAATACTTTAATTTCATTTTTCATTTTTTCTAAAATCGGTTTCACATTCTCATCATCCTGATGTCCATGGAACTCAATAAAGAAAATGGATTCACCCTCAACAATATGTGATTTTATTTTTGTTAAATTAATCCCTGCTTCTTCAAAATGATTTAAAAAATCTACTAAAGATCCTGGTGTATTTGACAATCTTACAAGCAACGATGTTTTATCATCCCCTGAAGGGGCATTCTCAAAATTGGAGACGATAAAAAAACGTGTTTTGTTATTGGTGTTGTCCTCTACATTGTTAAAGCGTATAGGCAAATTATAAAGCTTTGCAGCGATAGAAGGACAAAGTGCAGCAGAGAGCTCGTCTTGGACAGCAAGTTTTGCTGCTTTTGCTGTAGATTCGACTGGTACCAACTCTACATTATCCAGCCCTAAATCCTGCAAAAACATTCTACACTGCCCAAACGCGATATCTTTAGAATATATCTTGTTTATTTTTTTCATATCTTCACACAGCGTTGCAAAAGCAAAATGTACATCTATCATCACTTCAGCAATAATCTTCAAATTATATTCATCTAAGCAGTTAATCGTATCACTCACGATGCCATTGGATGAGTTTTCTATAGGTATCACACCAAATTTTGCTGTGCCTTTTTGTACCTCTCTAAAGACAGCTTCTATGGAATTCATAGGTAAATATGCCGACATCGCTCCAAACTTGCTCTCTGCTGCTTGGTGTGTAAAACTAGCTTCTGGACCTAAAAATGCTACACCTTCAGGAAGTTCAAGGTTACGTGCTACAGCAAACATTTCTAAAAAGAGTGCATCGATTGCTGTATCTGTTAGTTTCCCATCATTTTGACTTTTTAGACGATTTAAAATAGCCTGTTCACGCTCAGGACGGTAAATAGGTGCACCTGTAGTATTTTTAAGTTCACCTACTTGATGTACGAGTTCCATACGCTCATTATAGAGCTTTAGCAAGGTATCATCAATACTATCTATCTGTTCTCTCAAATCATCTAAAGTCATGCTCGGCCTTTATTTTTCCAAGTACTCAAGCTCCAAACGTACTTGATCTTCATACGTTTCACGCTTTCTTATGAGTCTGTCTGTATTATTTTCTATCGCAACTTCTGCTGGTTTTGCACGGGTGTTATAATTAGACGCCATTGTAAAACCATAAGCTCCTGCTGATTGCACCACAATAATATCATTATGCTTCAATGGTGGTAAGAGTACATTTTTACCAAAAAAATCTCCACTCTCACACACAGGGCCAACTACATCTGCAGCTGTTTTTTCGCCTTCTACCCCTACGGCTTCAATCTTATGATACGCATCATAAAGGCTTGGTCTTATGAGGTCATTCATCCCGCCATCTACAATCACAAAGCGTTTATTACCATTCTCTTTTTCATACAGTACTTTAGTAAAAAATGCACCTGCATTGGCTACCATGTAACGACCAGGCTCACAAAGTAACGTCACATCCAAACCTTTGGTCGCTTGGAAGATGGCTTGGGTATAATCATTGGCTGTAATCGTCACTTCATCATCATACACAACACCAATCCCCCCACCTACATCAAAAAATTTAATATCGATTTTGATGGCTTTAAGCGAACGCACCAAATCAGCCACAATACTTGCAGCCTCCCCAATAGGAGATAACTTTGTAAGCTGTGAACCTATATGAAAGTGAATTCCCACAGGATTTAAAAACTCTGATTTATTGGCATAAATATACATACGTTTTGCCATATCAAGCTCTACACCAAATTTATTTTCATGCAGTCCTGTAGAGATATAAGGATGGGTTTGTGGGTCAATGTTTGGGTTAACCCTAATGGATATACGTGCTTCTTTACCAAGCTCTTTTGCCACAAGTTCGACACGCTTCATCTCAGCTTCACTCTCTAGATTTAGCATTAAGATATCTTTCTGCAATGCTTCACGTATCTCGTCATCACTCTTACCAACGCCCGAAAAGATAATTTTATATTTATCTACCCCCGCGGTCAGTGCACGGTTGACTTCCCCTATGCTCACACAGTCTGCACCCGCACCAAGCTTCGCCAAATGGGCAATAACGGAGAGATTTGAGTTGGCTTTGACCGCATAGTTAATGATTGATTTCTTTCCTGCAAAAGCATCCTTAAGTGTCGTGTATCTGTTTTCAATATAATCAAAATCATACACATACAGTGGCGTACCATATTTTTCTGCCAATGCTTTCATATCAATATTCATGTATTTATCCTAATATAACTTTATCTATTTTAAGGCGATTTTATCTAAATGTTAATTAGAGACACCCTTGGCACCCTTTCTGGACTGCAAAGGAGATTTGCTAAAGCATCTACTTATTCGAAAAGGGTTAAAGGTAAAGAATTTATTTGATATACTTTCCATCGATTCATTCAGTGCGTTCTAACGCTCTTTTAAAATTCTTAATTTTATATCATAACCAGGAAATTTGTATGCAGATCACACACAGTAATGCGGGCACCCAATTTATACTCTTTGTGGTGTTCATAACACTCTATAGAGCTATGATGCTCTATCTTGTAAATCCAGATATGTATCTGGATGAAGCATACTACTGGATATGGTCACAGAATCTTGACTGGGGGTACTACTCCAAACCACCCATGGTAGCATGGTTCATCGCTATTGCCACATCCCTTTTTGGAGACAGTTCACTGGTCATAAAATCCATCTCCCTTGCAGTCTATCCTCTTACTGCAACAATGATCTACCTTAGTGCAAAAGAGCTCTTTGATGAGAAGATCGCTCTTTATTCAGGAATGCTTTTCTTTAGTCTTCCAGCAGTTTCACTCTCTTCAATGATCATTTCCACCGATGTTGTTCTGCTTCTATTTTGGTCTTTAACCTTTTTTTATTTTATACGGGCACTTAACACCAATAAAATGCAGTACTGGATACTTGCAGGTATTTTTGGAGGGTTGGGGCTTTTGAGTAAATACAATATGATACTCTTTGTTGTGAGTGCTTTTGTATACCTAATCTACTCACCTACGCACCGAAAAATGCTCACAAACAAGTCATTCTATCTTTCGCTGATCATCGCTGCTTTTGTCTTTTTACCAAACCTGATTTGGAACTACAACAATGAGTTTATCTCATTTGTGCACCTCAAAGAGATCTCACAAATTGAACAAAAACTCTTCCACTTCGACAAAATGTTTGAATTTCTCGGTGCACAGTTTGGTGTATTTGGGCCGGTAAGCTTTGGATTGCTTCTCTATCTGTTCGCAACAAGCTACTCTCACAGAAAAGATGAGAAATTCGTACTGCTTTTCCTTTTTACTATTGTCTTTCTTGGGGTTATCACTCTTCAGGCATTTCTTTCACGTGCTTTTGCAAACTGGGCAGCACCAACCTATGTGACTGCTTCCATATTGGTTGTTTATGTGTTCGTAAGCAAACACAAAACCAAACTTTTGAACTGGGCCATTGCCATCAATCTACTTCTGATGGTTTTAATATACCATTATGAGCCAATCATGAACACGCTTGGCATAGAGCTTACCAAAAAGAGGGATCCTTATGCACGTATCAAGGGATGGAAAGAGTTTGGACAAAAAGTAAGCGATATATATCAAGCCTACCCTGATCATATCCTGCTTGCAAAAAAAAGGAAAGAGGTCAGTGAACTTATCTTTTATGTCAGACCACACCCTTTTAATACAAAAATATTCAACCTAGAAAAAAAGATTAAAAATTATTTCCACCAAAACCAGAATCTCAATGAGCAAATCGGAAAGAACTTTATTTTTGTCAGCAAAAAAAAGTCTATTGAGGATGTCTCACAATATTTTAAACATACAAAGTTCATCAAGAGCATTCATATTAAAATCCACAAAGATTATTCCAGAGACTATTATCTTTATAAACTCACATACTTTAAAGGGTACTGATGCCAAGACTTAACCTTCTGTTTTTTCTTTTTTTTGCTGTAATCGGAGCTATCTTTCTTCTCTTTCCACAGATAGATCCCATGTTCACATCGCTTTTCTATCATAACGGTTTTGACGGGAAATATCTGCCTTACATGATTGTCTATGATGGCGTAAGGCTAGTGACAGGAGTGAGTCTGCTTGCACTGATTGTTCTATTTGTACTCTCCTTTAAAAACAAAGAGTACTGGGGACTGACGAGAAAGAAGCTGACCTTTGTGTTAATGGCGGTACTTCTGGGTCCGGGACTGGTTGTCAATGTCATTCTTAAAGACAACTGGGGTCGTGCAAGACCCGTACAGGTCATAGAGTTTGGAGGAAAAGCGCAATATACCCCTCCTTTGGTTATCTCCAAAGCATGTAACAAAAACTGCTCCTTTGTCTGTGGTCATGCATCAGCAGGGTTTATGTTTGTCGCTCTTGCATTTCTCTTTAAACGCAGAGAAAAAGAGATTTTTTGGGCTTCACTTTTTGCGGGCTCACTCATAGGCTTTGTCAGGATCGCACAGGGAGGACACTTTTTAAGCGATGTGATATTCTCATTTTTCTTTACCTATGTGACGATTAGGCTACTCTACTACTTTATGTTCAAAAACAGTGATGAGAAGATTGCGTTATAGAGACTCTACCTTTAACAAAACAAACCCATTTTTACGGTAAAGTATTTCATAAGTCTTAAAATCCTTTAACTTAGTTACCTTGGTAAAGACGATATCCCCGATTTTTGGCTTTATTTTTCTCACCAGATCTTCATAGTAGACATTAAAACTCGGTGTGTTTATCTTGTACATGATGATATTTTTTAAGTCTTTTTGTTTTGCTAAATGAGCAGCCTCTTTTATAGGCTGCTGCATTAACTTTCCATAAGTAGGTATCACGATATAATTCACTGTTACAATCATCACAACTGCAACACCCATCAATACATAATGTTTCTGAAATTTTATAGCATAGATTGCAAGCGTTAAGATAATCATGGTGACAATTGACGCTCTATAGGTAAAGTCAAATGTATCCAATGACTGCTCTATTAAAACAACAGCAAGCTTATCTTGAATACTCGCTTTGAGCATTAATGCAATATCAGGTAAGAAAAGAAGTATCCCTAAGAGGATCAATAACGGTATCAGCAACCATCCTTTTTTTATGTGTTCATTCTCGACGATCACAGCTGCCAAGATAAAAAGCGGCGTATACCCATAGATCACATAATGTGGTAACTTGGTACCCGACAATGAGAAAAAAGCAAAAACAAAAATAAACCAGATAAAAAGAAAGAGCCTAAACTCCTCTTTAAAGTATAATTTTGCTTTTTTTAATGCTTTTATCACCAAATAGGTAAAAGGCATCATACCAACAATCAACACAGGGATAAAATAGAATATTGATCCACTATGACTCTCCATCGCATTACTAAAGCGGCTGAGATTATGTTTTAGAAAAAAACCATCGATAAATGCTTCTCCCTGTGCCATATATTCAGCGATATACCAAGGTAATGCCACCAAGACAAAGATCAAAATACCTACGGGATTGAAAACTGCCTTCATCCAGGCTTTGAGATCTTTTTTAAAAGCGTAAAAAAGAAAACTAACTACCAAAGGGATCATAATGGCTACTGGCCCTTTAGTAAGTGTTCCTAACCCAATAAATAAAAATGTATAGTAAAGATACTTGCTGCTTTGGGTTAGGTAGTACCGATACATATAAAACATACTCAAAACAATAAAGAGATTCAATAGTGCATCAGCAATGGCCGCTTTGGCTATGAGATTGACCTGTAAAGAAGCCACCATAAATAGTGCTGCAAAAAATGCCGTATTCCTGCTGTAGAAGTTTTGCGTAAAATAGTAGATTATATAAGCCCAAGCTGTAGCTGCCAATGCAGAAGGAAGACGCAATGCAAATTCATTCAAGCCGAAAAGTTTGACACTGAACATCTGCAGCCAATAGATCAAGATCGGTTTATCAAAACGCAACCCGCCATTTAGATGGGTGGTAATATAATCTCTGGTTGCTATCATTTCTCGTGTTGCTTCCGAAAAAGCACCTTCGTCCAGATCAAAAAGAGGAGCCAAAGGCAAAGGGAAATAAAAAGCTAACAATATAAAAAAAAACAGTATCAACTCGGGATAACGGACTTGGTTCATTTTGACTCTTTAAAATAATATTGATAAAAATATACAGCCACTGCTGTACCCAAAAATGATGCAAAAACCACATCACTCAGATAGTGTGCTGTTATAACTACCCTGCTCAATGCCACAAGTGTTCCAAACAACAATATAGGATACTTCCATCTTGGAAACAGCAAACTTAATGCTACTGCAGTTGAAATCACCGTGATTGTGTGGCCTGACGGGAAGGAAGCATATTTAGGTGTGATTTCAAACCACTGAAATCCATAAATATCTTCTTTAAAATAAAGCTCGGGGCGTGCCCTTCCGAAAGGAACTTTAAAGAGCCATACACCCAATCCTGCTACAACATTTGTCACAAAAACATAAAGTGCTTGTTTGGCATACAAAAAATGTCTCGTATAACGAAACCAGGCATAAAGAGATATGGAAGGGATCAAATACCATTCACTCTTCCCAAAACGTGTCAAAAAGTGAAAAAAATCTTTCAATTCATTTCCGCTCATCTGGTGAAAATAAATGGTCAGTTCCTTATCTGCATACAAGTATAGCAATACCGTTACACCAACAACCAATATGAAAGAAATGTACCATTTGATATTCAACATATCAGCCCTTTCAATTTTTAATCAGATTCTACTGAAAATTTCTTAAAGGTATTGTTTGGTATGTGAGGGCATAAGTTACTTTAGGATAGAATCATACACTTACATACCTCAAACGCAAGGACATATTTATGCAACTCTCTGTGGTCATCCCAATGATGAATGAAGAAGAGAATGTCAAACCACTTTTTAACGCGATAAAAAATGCACTTTCTGAAAAATTCGATTATGAACTTATCTTAGTGGATGACGGATCAACTGATAACACTATCTCTCTAATGAAAAAATATGCAGATGAGCATACCAAAATTCTCATCTTTAACCGTAACTATGGACAATCTTCTGCCATGCAGGCTGGTATTGAATATGCACAGGGTGAACTGGTCGTAACACTCGATGGTGATCTTCAAAATGATCCAAGCGATATTCCTATGATGGTAGAAAAACTACAAAATGAAAACTGGGATGTCGTTGCCGGGGTGAGAGCAAACCGTCAAGATGGGATGTTCCTTCGTAAGATCCCTAGCAAAATTGCCAATGGTCTAATTCGGAAAATGACAGGTGTCTATCTGCATGATTATGGATGTACCCTTAAGATCTTTAGAAAAGATGTGGCAAAGAACCTTGGTCTCTATGGTGAACTTCACAGGTTTATCCCTGTACTGGCAAAACTCTATGGCGCAAAGATCACAGAGGTCGATGTCAAACACCATGCCCGTATACACGGCGTATCAAAGTATGGCATAGGACGTACTACAAAAGTCTTTTCTGATCTCTTGCTAATGGTGTTTTACCAAAAATATGGTGTAAAACCTATGCACCTTTTTGGTACTATGGGTATGGTCTCCCTTACTGCAGGTTCCATCATAGAGTTCTACATGCTTATACTCAAACTTTTAGGTGAGGATATCGGGACAAGACCACTCTTCATGGTAGGTATTGTTCTCATACTGGGCGGTATTCAGCTTATTACTACAGGATTCCTAGCAGATATAATGATGCGAACCTACTATGAATCCCAAAGTAAAAAAGCTTATGTCGTTAAAGAAATATTTGAAGGCAAACAGTAATCTGCCTGATGCGTAGAGACTTACATAAGAAAGCCTTCTCTGTTGCCATCAAAGTTCTGCTCAGTGCAGCGGCGATATACCTTGTACTTCAAAAGATAGACTTCACAAAAACAAAAGATATATTCAGCACGATAAACTACTTCTGGCTTACTTTGGGATTTATTGCATTTACACTCTCTAGAATTATCGGTGCAATAAGACTTAACCTATACTTTTCTCAAATAGGCTTGCATCTTCCTGCAATACTTAATCTCAAACTCTACTACCTTGGCATGTTCTACAACCTCTTTTTGCCAGGTGGTATTGGAGGAGACGGCTACAAGATATACTTTTTGCATAAATATTATCATACAAAGAAACTATTGCTTTTAAAAGCGACCCTCTTAGACAGGATAAGTGGTCTTTTTGCCCTCATATTTCTAGCTTGTATCTTTTTATCTACCAGCTCTTTTACAGAAGTTTTAGACATAGGACCACTCTTGTGTATCATAGCAGCTCTTTTAGTGATACCTGCTTCCTATCTCTTTGCTCTGCTCACCTCTAAAACATTCATGCCTATCTTTACTTTAAGCTCGCTCTATGCACTTGTGTTACAAGCCCTTCAGGGGCTTACTACACTCTTTATACTTTACGCTTTTGCACATACGACACATATCAGTGATTATCTTGCTATCTTTTTTATCTCATCGGTTGTTGCAGTTCTTCCTTTAAGTATTGGTGGTATTGGGGCTAGAGAACTTACTTTTATTTATCTCCTTGCATTTTTGCAACAAGATTACAACATAGGGGTTGCACTTTCTGTAATGTTCTTCATCTTTACATTTATATCAAGTTTATGGGGTGTACTTTATACACATATAAAACCCTAGAAGCTGTCATATCTAAATTTTTCTCTCATCTGTTATGTAGATATAGATGGCATAGACCCACAAAAGAAAAATAGGAAAGATAGAAGTAAGCTCAGGAGCTAAAACCCCATTCGCACCTATTTTACTTAAGCCAAATAGAACACCCCATATCACAAAAGTTGCACCTAGAGAAAGCGCTATATTTCCTCCCAAATTCATCATCCTTGCATGAGAGGGAAGTTTGAAAAACAAGATAATCATGAGTGCCAGTGCAAAAAGGGGTAAAAATATTTTATCATAATAAGCAACTCTAATTTTATCTGAATTAAGATGTTGTTTTGCAAGTAATTTCCATGTACTATACGCATCCATAATATTGAGTGCTTTTCCTTCGTATAAGGACTCAATAATTTTTGGCTTGTATCCTTTTAAAGTCTTAATATTCTCTTTGTATTCAGAGGTATATTTTTCAAGTTCACCCTCTTTGTACACGTGTGTTTTTATAGTGGCATTTTGGGCATTCCATTCATTCCCTGTAAATGTTGCACTTGGGGCATGAATGGTGTAACGTACTTGATATCCTTCTACTTTAAATATAGTGATATCTTCTATTTTCTTTTCTACAGGATCCAATTTTTTAATATACACAAATGTGTCATTGTATTTAAAAAATAAATCATTGACATCATACGCGCCTAACTCATTTTTTAAAAGTAATTTTGCTTTGTCTTTAGCATAAGAAAACTCTGTGGTATGTAAAATCATAAACATACCATAGACACAGAAGAAGACTACCAATAAAGGGAAAAACAATCTTTTTTTATCATAACCAAAAGCATGAAAAGCACCCATAGTATTATTTTTTACAAATGAAAGTTTTGTCATGATAAGCGCAAAGACAATAGCCAAAGGATAGAGTAAACTCAATGCCTCTTGCCACATATAGAAAATATAAAGTATTTTATGTGAAAAAGAGTGTAAGGCTTGCGAATGTTGAAAATAATCTATTGATGCAAAAGCAAATGAGAGCCCAAATAAAATCGACACTAAGTTTTTGATATAGTGTTTCGCCAAATACCTAAAATGTAACGAAGGGCTCAATTGATTCATCTAGAAAGACTTTCTATCGACTTTAAACTATATTTCGATTTTACCTCATTTAACGCTTCTGTATTGAGTAGCGCACATGCCTTTGCAACATGCGTGATAAGTCTATCTAACTTCTCTGCTTCATCATCATAAAAATCATGCAACACATAGTCTGCTACTTGTGACTTATGTTCTGGTTTTCCTACTCCTATACGTACACGTAGATACTCTTTTGTAAGCAAACTATCAATAGACTTGAGTCCATTATGTCCCCCATGACCTCCACCTTTTTTAAAACGTACGGCACCAAAAGGCAAATCTATATCATCGTGAATAACAATTATATCTTCAAGTTCTATCTTAAAAAATTGTTTGACTGGAAGCACTGACTTACCTGAAAGATTCATATAGGTTGTAGGTTTTAAAAAAAATGTGTTAGCTGAGCGGAAGAGTTGCCCATGAAAAGAAGTTTTAGATAGTTCTCTAGCCCCAAAGTCATCAACAAGTTTGTCGATAACTTTAAAGCCAATATTATGACGTGTATTTTCGTACTGTGGCCCTGGGTTACCTAGACCTACGAAGAGTGTCATACTATGCTTTCATTGCTTATTATTTAGCTTTTATTACACCACAGATAGCAACATCTGGTCTGTCCATCAATCTACAGTTAGCTGGCACTTCAAGATCTCTTACAAGAATGGAATCATCTCTGTTAAGCGGCTCTACATTAAGATCAAATTTTGCAGGCATATTTTCAATAGCACCTCTTACTTTTAATCTCTTTTTAGACATAACAAGTACACCTTTGTTTTTAAGTCCAACTGGTGTTCCATGTGTGATTACTGGTACAAGGAAGTTTGTCACTTGCCCTGGTACAGTCACTCTCAAGTCTACGTGTACTACTTCACCATGTACTGGGTGTAGTTGATACTCTTGAATCACAACATTTGCTTCAGTATCTCCTACTTTCACTGCGAATGCTAGGTTCTCCTTATTTCTAACTGCTCTTACAAATTCACCACGTTTAAACGCTGCTTGAATGTTCTCTACACCATTTGCATAGAGGTTTGCAGTTAGATAACCATCTCTTCTAAGTACTTTTGCAGTACGTTTCCCGATACTCTCTCTAACGATACCTTCTAACATTTCTGTCCTTTAAAATTAACTTTTTACTCATGATTTTAGTAAAATAGACGCGAATTATACCCAATCTATATTAAAATTTGTTGAACATTAATAAGGTTCTTTATTCACTTCATCTTCATCTTTGAACGCAAATACATCAGCTTCTCTACCGCTAGTATCCTCTTGTATGATTGCACCTTTACCCACACCATCCATTTTAAGTTTCATATCAGCAGGATTGGTTGCATACTCTAAGGTGATATCTTCTGTAATGCGACCTTCACGTAAAAGATCTAAAAGTGCCTGGTCAAAAGTTTGTGTACCATAGATCTCTTTCCCCTCAAACAATGCATCAGGTATTTCATAATCGCGGTCTTCCATAATAAGCTGTTCGATACGTGCTGTTTTCTTCAAGATTTCAACTGCGGCAGCTCTTCCCCCCATTTTGGTAGGAATAAGTCTTTGAGAGATTACACCTTCAAGTACAGATGCCAACGAACCACGAATACGATTTTGTTCTTCTTTCCCAAACATCCCCACAATTCTATCGACCGTCTCTTTGGCATCGAGCGTATGCAGTGTTGAAAATACAAGGTGACCTGTATTGGCTGCATGCAATGCAATATCAATAGTTTCCAAGTCCCTCATTTCCCCAACCAATATAATATCGGGGTCTTCTCTCAGCGCTGCTCTTAAGGCATCTGAAAAAGAATGTGTATCCTGCCCTATGGCACGCTGATTGATAAGGCATCCTCTGTCTTTATGAATAAATTCTATCGGATCTTCTACGGTGATAATATGCTTTTTTGTTTCTCTATTAATTTTATCGAGTATCGCTGCGAGCGTTGTTGACTTACCTGAACCAGTAACCCCTGTAACCAGTACCAATCCACGGTGTATATCTGTAAAACTTTTAATGACTTCTGGTAGATTTAATTCTTCCAATGTGGCTATTTTAACTGGAATAATACGAAATACTGCAGATAATCCATCCATTTGATGGAAGAAATTCACCCTAAAGCGATGTTCATCCCCTAAAACATATGTAAAGTCAAGATTTTTATCTTCTTTAAGCTTAAGATACTGCTCTTTGGTGGTAATCTCTCTTGCAATGTCTTCTACCGTGTCAGCAGTTAAGGCATCTTTACCAAGCATTTTCAAAATACCATCAACTCGTACTCGTACGATGGCACCAGATTTTATATGAAGGTCAGAACCTCCATTGCTAATCATCGTTCTTAGATAAAGCTTCAGTTTTTCTTCCATCATATTCCCTTTAGACTTGTAATGTCTATCTATTTTAAAGTATCTAACATTTCTTGAAATGATTTTTCAAAGGCATCTAGCCCTTCTTTGAGGAGCTGTGTATAAATTTCATCCATGTTAAACCCATTATCTGATAGCTTTGTGAAGTATCCGTTGACTTCACTCTCGTCTATAGGAAGTTTCGGAGTAGATGCTGGTCTTGAAATATACGCTTCAATCGTTGCTAAAGGTGCAGTATTGACTGAATGAGGCGCCAAAAGTTCTCTCATATAATAATCTGCTGGTAAATCATCACCCTTGACTCCTGTACTTGCAAAAAGCGTACGCACAGCAGGCGTATGATTTGTTTCTACCAAATTATATATTTTTGCAGCATTATAAATACCTGTTTTACCCACATCTAGTCCTTCTGCTGCCAAATCTTTATCAAGCATTCTGTCAAAACGGCTTACAAAAACAGAGATGACAGCTTCACAACGTCCACCCCCAGATGCTTCAAAGGCATCCATACCTTTTTTCATTGCTTTTAAACATCTGTTTGCTTGTTTAGGTGAAAAAATCAATGTAGCATTGACCGAAATACCTGTACTTAAAAGTGCTGTCATCGCGTCATATCCAGCTTCCGTTGCAGGTACTTTGACCATCACATTTGGCTCACCTATGGCAGCAAACAAACGTTTACCCTCTTCGATAGTACCTTGGGTATCATTCGATAAAAATGGATCTACCTCTATAGAAATATATCCATCATTCCCCGTATCATAAGAGTCACGTAATGCTTGTGCTGCTGTACGTATATCTTCTATGGCAAGTGCTTCATATTTCTCTTTTGGTGTTTTGCCATTAAGGCTTGCTAACTGCTCTTTATATGCAGGTGAAGTGGTAATTGCATTGGCAAAAATGGAAGGGTTAGATGTTGCCCCATTAATAATCCCTTTTTCAATCAAAGAAGAAAACTCATTTTTTAAATAATCTCTCTCAACAAAGTCTAACCATAAAGAGAATCCTATATCTCTATTTACCATCATTTATTCCTTATATTCCCATGTAAAATCATGCCATTTCCCAAAGTCAGTCTCTTTGGTAATCGCTACTTCAAGTGCATCAAGAAAAACATTTCTATCTACAACTTCAGCTCCTAAGCCTACCATATGATCTGTTTTCATTTGACAGTCTATAAAATCATAACCTCTGTCTCCTAAAACGTCACTTAGTGCTTTAAACGCTACTTTTGATGCATCAGAGACCAAAGAGAACATTGACTCTCCAAAAAAGGCTTTACCAAATGCAATACCATACAAGCCACCTACTAGTTTTCCATCTAGGTGTACCTCTACAGAGTGCCCAAAGCCCTCTTCATGCAGTCTTGTATAGGCTTCAATGATTTCGGGTACTATCCATGAGGCTTCCTGTCCTTCTCTGTAAACAGTGGCACAATGGGTAATAACTTCAGAAAAATGTTTATCAAAAGTAACAGTAAATTTTCCAGAACGTAACACTCTTCTAAAAGATTTACGCGCTTTGAATTTATCAGGGTAGAGTAGCAGTCTTGGATTGGGAGACCACCAAAGTATAGGATCACCTTCAGAATACCAGGGGAAAATCCCTTTTTTGTAGGCAAAAAGAAGTCTATGCGAACTCAAATCACCCCCATAGGCAAGCAACCCTTCATCAGGTGCATACCTAGGGTCAGGAAAAGTAGAAGAGTATTTACTCAAAGGGGGAACATAGTAATCCTCTTCAGTTGTGACATCCATCGTTATCTATTTCGCTGTAAACTCAAATGTAAGTGCATTATTTTTCAATCCCACTTTTACTGAACCACCCTTTTTGAGTTTACCAAAGAGTATCTCATCCGTAAGTGCTTCTTTTACTTTTTCGTCTATCACACGGGCTATGTGTCTTGCACCGTAACGCTCATCATACCCCTCTTTAGCAAGGTACTCTTTGGCTTTTTTGTTGAGTTTTACTTTTACTTTTTTAGGTGCTAAAAGTGCATTGACTTTATCTATCTCTCTATCGACTATGGTCATAAGCACATCTAAAGAGAGTGCATTAAATTCTATCGTTCCACTGAGACGGTTTCTAAACTCTGGAGAGAAGAAGGCTGCGAGTGCTTTATCGGTTTTAGCAGAAGTATCTTTCTCAAAGCCCATGACATTGGCTTCTTTCGTACCAATGTTTGATGTCATGATGAGTATCACATTTTTAAAGTCACTCACTACTCCGTTATTATCTGTCAGCTTTGCACCATCCATCACCTGAAGTAAAATATTCATAATATCAGGATGTGCTTTTTCTATCTCATCAAGAAGCAATACCGTATGAGGATGCTTTTTTATCATCTCAGTAAGCAATCCACCCTGTTCATACCCAACATACCCTGGAGGTGCCCCGACAAGTCTGGAGATTGTATGTGGTTCCATATATTCAGACATATCAAGTCTCTCAAAGTGAACATGCATGGTTTTGGCAAGTTGGGTTGCAAGCGCAGTTTTACCCACACCTGTAGGACCGACAAACAAGAAAGAGCCAATGGGTTTATTTTCGCCATTGAGTCCTGCATAAGAACGTTTTATAGCTGTTGAAAGTGCTTTTATAGCTTCATTTTGTCCTATAATATGAGAAGTCAAATCTTTCTCTAGATTTTTAAGCTTTTTTGTATCATCAGTACCTATGACTGTAGACGGTAACTTCATCATCTTTGCCACAGACATTTCAATATCTTTTGGCTTTATGGTCACATCACTCTGCCCTTTAAGCATAAAGTGTGCACCCACCTCATCGATGATATCCATCGCTTTATCTGGTAGAAATCTATCATGTAGATACTTCACAGAGAGGTCTATCGCAGACTCCAACGCCGCATCTGTAAAGTTAATATGATGATAGTCCTCATACTTGTGCTGAATACCTTTTAAGATGGTAAACGTATCTTCTTTGCTTGGCTCTTCCACGTCTATCTTCGCAAAACGACGACTGAGTGCTTTATCTTTGTCAAAGAAGTTTCTAAATTCCTGATAGGTTGTGGCACCGATACATTTCAAGTCGCCACGTGCAAGTGCAGGTTTGAGCAGGTTTGAAGCATCCATACTTCCCCCACTCGTTGCCCCGGCACCTACCATGGTATGAATCTCATCGATGAATAGAATGGCTTCTTTTTGATGAGAGAGCTCTTTAATGATACCTTTCAAACGTTTCTCAAAATCACCTCTATATTTGGTACCTGCTACCAAGGCACCCATGTCAAGCGCATAAACTTTTGAGCCTTTGAGTATGTCAGGTACATCATCTTCAGATATACGCAGTGCAAGTCCTTCAGCAATGGCTGTTTTACCCACACCTGGTTCCCCTACAAGCAGTGGGTTGTTTTTCTTACGACGACAGAGTGTTTGCATCACACGTTCTATCTCGTCTACACGCCCTACCACGGGGTCTATTTTGCCTGTTTTGGCAAGGGTTACCAACTCCATTGTAAACTGATCTAACAGTGTCTCTTCCTCGTTTGTTTTTTTATCCTCAACATGAGGTTTGTCATAACGATGCGAGATGACTTCAAGTATATCTACACGCGAAAGCCCCTCTTTTTTCATAAGGTACACCGCATAGGAATGCTCTTGCATAAAGATGGCTGCTATCATATCTCCTATGTTCGCTTCAGTTCTACCGGAGGAGTGAATATGTGTCATCATATCGTTTATCGCACGTGAAAGTGCTACCGTCTCAAAAGGCTCTACTGCCTCTTTTAGCGCTGGTATAGTCTTGGTAATATGTTCAACAATTCCTGCTTCTAACGTGACCATATCTGCATCCAATGCAGTGAGTATCTCTATGCCTGCTTCAGAACGCACTATGGCTAAAAATACATGTTCAACAGTCAAATATTCATGTCTATTCTCTTTGGCATATCCTACGGCTTGTTTAAAAACATCGTTCAGTGCTATACTAATCATATTTATCCTTTAATAGTTTTAACTATCTTCTTCTATGGTTGCCAATAATGGAAACTCATTTTGTTTTGCTCTTTGTTTGACTTGTTGGGCTTTTGTTTGTGCTATCTCAAAAGAGTACACACCACAAATGGCTTTTCCTTTTTCATGTATCTGTAGCATAATCTGTTCTGCTTGTGCATGTGTTTTATGAAAAATTCCCATGAGTACTTCCACTACAAAATCCATACTCGTATAGTCATCATTATGCAACAATACTTTAAACATTTGTGGCTCTTCAAGCTCCAAGGCTAAGTCTAATTCTTCTTCAAACTTTGGCAAGATATTTCCTTAAATTTGTTTATTTCTACTATAATTGTATCAAAAAATGTACAGGAATTGTGTATGCAGTCACTTTTCATCACCGCAACGGGTACCAATGTAGGTAAAACGCACACCACACTCAAGCTCATAGAAGCTCTCTCTTCCAAAGGGCACAAAGTCGGTGTCTATAAACCCATAGAAACAGGCGTCACCCACACAGCTCCTGATGCCACTATACTACTAAAAGCTTGTCAAAAGGTTAATGACAACTTTAAAAAGTTAATCCCCCTAGACATCACCGCCTACACCTTCTCTCTTCCTGCCGCACCATTTTGTGCAGATACAGAACACACCATTCAGATAGAAAAAATCATAGAAAAGTACCACACACTCTCAAAACTCTGTGACATTCTACTAGTTGAAGGAGCTGGAGGTTTGCTTGTTCCCATCACTAAAGAGTACACCATGCTAGACCTCATCCAGGAACTAAACATCAAAACCCTACTTGTCACACCTAGCCGTCTAGGGTGTATTAACGATACCCTACTCTCTATAGAAGCACTTAAAACAAGAGATATTGACTTTGACTGGTGTGTGAATTTATATGAAGACAAAGAGGGTTTTGTCGAGGTGACACAGCCTTATTATGATGCTGTGTTTGATCGGTGGTGGAGTTGCGATAAAGGATTAAAATCCTTCACCCAGATACTTAATTAGAACTTCAACTCCGAAACAAATCTATCATTGGCTATCCATTCTCTAAACGTAGCTAGGGTTTTAGGGGATGAGTCTAGTCTTATGGTGGTGTGTGAGCCATCTTCGTTTTCCCAGTTTTCGTGCCATGGGGAGATGGCATCAAAGTGAATGTATGGGTTGGAGAGGATGGTGGCAAAGGCATCGTTAAGCCATGTACTTTTACTGCCTTGTAGATGATGGTCAGTAACACCGAACTCCAACAATGCCATAGGTTTAGTACCCGTAACAGCTTGTGCATCTCCTGCATACGCAGCCAACTGCGTAGAAAACTCCAATCCTGCCCACTCTTCGCTTGGTTCTTGTGCACCATAAAGACTCGTACCTACCCAATCTATATAGTTGTCACCAGGGTAGTAGTTTTGTGGTTTATTCCATGTGGCATTGGGGTAAGAAGCATAGTTAAAATGAAAAAACCATGTAATATGCTTCACGCCCTCAGCCCTAAAAAGATCGATGATATGCCTATACGCATCACGGTAACGCTCTGGACCATCAGGATAACTCGGGTCACCATAGCCATCTGTCTTGGCACCACCATTAAAAACACCACTCCATTGAAACCAATCACCATTAGGCTCCACAGCAAAATCTACCAGTAAAGGAATATTATCTGATATAGCTGACTGTGCCCATGCTTTAAGCTCAGTATCAAAGTTACCATTGATGATATTTTGTAGTGTAAAGTGTGTCTCTGGACGTCCTTGAATCTCATCACTTCTTGGCATAAGACGTACAAAAGGGACAGAGCCAGCATCATGGATGGCATGTATATGTGCTTTTGGGTAGGTAAGTCCTTTGTACCAGTTGTTTGAGAAATATGCCCATGCTATCTTTTTACCTGCAATGGCTTCAAAGTCTTTCACCCTTTGTACCGAGACGACATCTTCAGAGCCTCCAAAATCTGCGAAAGCACCAAAATAGATACTCTCACCAGAAGGTGCCAACAGTTTTGTGACTTCTGTAGAAGAAGCGCCTGAAGATCCACCTCCACATGAAATCAAAAACAATGTACTTGTCAATATTGCATAAAATGTTATTGCCTTCATCTTCATTTCCTTTTACTGCTAAACACATTTTACCATTGATTAGCTATAATTACATATTTGAACCCTCTGATAAACCTAGACATTCACAATGGGTTTTGCAAATGTGAGATTGTGCAAGAGATTTATGAGTCCTAGCCAAAGCTAAGACGAAGTAAATATCTTGTGCAAGATTGCGTTTGCAA
>CAZQOC010000002.1:0-22102 GCA_964594745.1 uncultured Sulfurovum sp. | reverse complement strand
AATTCTGACCATAGTATGGAACAAGAGACAGAGCAAATAACAGACTCTGATGATGTAGGTGTAGACAATCTCCATATGCAAAAAGAACACACGCCAGATATGAATGCTCCACAGACAGAATTAGAGAATGATGCAGAAGATAAAGAAGAAGAACACACTTCAACACCTGATGTTGAAGCGCTTAGTGAGGAGATGAAAGAACATCTTGAACAGATATTTCAAAAGCTCAAACGTCAAGGGAATCTTCCAAAAGATATGCACTTTGTTGTGCCTGAGTATTTTTCTCATAAAGTGGATTGGAGAGAGTTCTTATATGGGTATATTGCGTCTCATGCAAAGACAACATACAGTTTTAATCCACCCAATATGAAATACCTCTATCGGGGTATTTACCTACCAAGTCTTAGCTCTGATTTACTGCGTGTCATTGTGGCAGTGGACACCTCTGGTTCAGTGGATGAAGCACTTTTAGGTACATTTTTAGGTGAAGTAAGTTCTATGATGCAGCAATATCCTAACTATGAGATAGACCTTATTACTGCAGATGCAAAAATACAATCACATCAAACTTTTTTGCCAGGTGAAATGTTAGATTATCAGATCAGTGGAGGAGGAGGTACAGACTTTCGTCCAGTCTTTGAATACATAGATAAGCAAATAGACTATCCTACATTACTGCTTTATTTTACGGATGGTCAAGGTACTTTTCCTAAGGAAGAACCAAATTATGATCTCCTTTGGATTATGCCTGAAATGTTGGATGTCCCTTTTGGGGAAGTGGTTGTATTGGGTGATTAGATATTTCCTTAACATTTTGTTTATATAATTGATGTATAATTTCTCTAATTATACATCATAGGATTCTCATGTTACAATTGGACAAACAAAAATCACCTTCTTGCATCTCTCATTCTTTTGCGATACTTCTCGTACCTTTTCTTTTTTTACTGGGACTAATACTTTCTTATTTTGGCTTGATACCTTTAAAAGTAGAAGTGCATACTTTAATCATTGTAGCGTTTATTTTTGTTGTATTTGTCTTATTTGTAAAACATAATGCTAACTATGCTGTATGTCATATGAAAGGTACATTTGCATCTATGGAAGAGTCACTGCATGATGCTTTACGTGAAAATGCATTGACTATTATGGGAAAGACCAAGTCGACACTCCATGTAAAAGACTTTATTGCTGAATACTATCAGGATATACGCAACGATAACTTTGCACGTATAGCACCTTCTGTTTTTCCTATGTTAGGTATTTTAGGTACATTTGTTGCTATTGCTATTTCTATGCCCGATTTTACTGTACAAAATACAGAGGGACTCGATCGTGAGATTTCTTTATTGCTCTCAGGTATAGGGACGGCATTTTATGCTTCTATTTATGGGATTTTACTTTCACTTATATGGACATACTTTGAAAAACGTGGTATCTCAAAGGTAGAAAAGCAAATTATTGATTTGGAAAAAATCTATGGAACACGTGTGTGGAAAGAGTCCGAACTTATTAAACATAGACACATGCAGTCTGAACTAAAAGACCAAAAAATCGTAGAAACCCTCAAAGAGACATTTGATATGAGCTTTATTAAAGAGTTAAATGAGCAATACTTGAAGAATTTTACGACGATTATACATGAGACTAGCGAGAACTTTACAAAGCTTACCCTGTATATGCAGGAGGCATCTTCTGATTTACGAAATACTTTAGAAAATATGAGTGCAAAAAAAGAGGGTATTGATGCAGTAGCACATATGCAAAACAACATAGAAGGCTTTAATGATAATGCACAAAGTTTACAAAAATCTATGGAGCGTTTTGATGGTTCTGTAGACCATACTTTTGATAAAATAGACAGAGAACTGGGACAGGCAGTCGAGAAGTTAACCACTTTTGCACGCATTGTCTCAGAGCAAAACCAACTCATACTTAAAAACATGGCTACACTTAAACAGCAAGAAAAACAAGAAAAGTAAAGAGATGTTTAGAAACAACAAAACAGACTCAGATTCTAACTTCTGGATATCATATGCTGACCTTATGGCAGGGTTACTTTTTGTATTTATCTTGCTTATAGGTGCGATAGTCATTAAATCTTCCCTACTGAAATCTCAACTGCATGACAAAGAAGATACCCTCTCCAAAACAGAAGCATTGGTAAGTGAAAAAGATGCGTATATTTTAGAAAAAGATAAACTTTTAGCACAAAGAAAAGCCGCACTGGAAAAAGAGAAAAATCAACTTTCACAAACAGAGTTGGAACTCCAGCGTAAAAATGCACGTTTAGCTAAAGATAAACTTTTACTTTCAGACAATGAAAGACTTCTTAAGTTAAAACTTACAGAGATAGAAAAACTCAATAAACTGTTACTCGCGGCCAATACAAAAGTAGATAAACTGAATGGAAAAGTAGTGATCGTTCAGGCACTTTTGGATAAAAAAGAGAATAATCTTAAAAAAACCAAAGAAACATTGCAAAACGAGCAGAAGAGGTTAGAAGATTATAAGGGTAAGGTACTTGTACTCTCCAATGAATTGAGTAGTGCCAAAGATACAGTCAAGGTAAAAGATGAAAAACTTTTATCCTTACTTTCTGCGATGGATGAGAAAAAAACAAAATATGATGACCTCGTGGCAAATCTCCAAAAACAAAAAGCGAAAATAAAATCACTCACAGGAATAAAACTTAAAGTGGTTGCTGCACTCAAAAGGGCGCTGGGCTCTAAGATTGATATAGACAAAAAGACAGGCTCTTTGAAGTTGGCTTCAAATATCTTGTTTGAAGTTGGACAGTCCACACTGAAAGATGAAGCGAAGGTAGAACTAAAAAAAGCATTTGAAGAGTATATCAGTACTTTAGTCACGGATAAGGAGATAAAGCCACATCTTGATAAAATCATTATAGAGGGGCACACCGATAGTGATGGTGGGTATATTTATAATCTTAAACTTTCTCAAGACCGTGCTTTGGCAGTGATGGAGTATTTGTTGACTTTGGATGTTAGTAAAAAATATAATATCAAACCACTTATGACAGCTTCTGGACGTGCTTATCTTGATGCTATCAAGAAGAATGGTGTGGAAGATAAAGAGGCTTCAAGGCGTATCGAGATTAAATTTAACCTCAAAAATGAAGATGCAATGCAAGAGATAGAAAAGGTTTTAGATGCTAAGTGACACACCCATAGAAGATTTTCAAATAGAGAGTTTTGAACCTAGGCATCTTAAAAAAGCAAGAGAATCATTAGATAAACATCTCAAAGCAGTAGAGGCTCATGCCCAAACAAATGATGAATATAAGCATGGTATTCTCAAAGAGCCTACTCTTTGGGAAAAAATAAAACATGCTTTGCATGTAGATTAATTTTTTGCTAAAAAAGCATTGAGATGGTTTTTAAATATATCATTATCTGACAAATTCTTTCACACGTCCCACTTCTCCAGAGCTCAAACGTACTTTAATACCATGAGGATGGGTAGGGGAGTTGGTAAGGATTTTTTGTACTTTGCCGTAGGTGATGTAGCCCGTACTTTGGTCTTCTTTTAGGACGATACCTACATTCATACCGTATTTTATATCAGCACGCTTTTGACCCTCCGCCATCTCTAAGCCTTTGCTTCGTAGTTTAGCAGCTTTTTAACCGTATCTACTGAACAGAAGAAGATGGCATCAAAAATAGGATTGAGTTTTGTTTTGTTTTCATCTATGACATCAAAGGCTTGAAAGAAAAACCCAGCACCATCTTCTGGATTGGCAGGTTTGACGTGAAAGACTATGGGTTTAAGGGTACGTACCACATTGAGTATTTTTTTGTAGTTTTTCTCATCTTTATTTGGCAGGAAGTTGTCTTGTTTGCTCTCATTTTTACGTGCTTTAAGAAGGAGTTGGAGTTTGTCATTAAAAATGACTTTGTTCCATGTAACAGACCCTAGTTCAATTTCAAATGCCATATTTCCTGCGGTAAGAGGGTGAGGCTTGGTTTCGCGTATGGCTTCAAGCAGGTGTAAAAAGAAGTTTTTACCTCCAAAGTTGTTCGCACAGCCCAGTAGTGTTTCATGATGAAGTTGTTTCTCTTCATCGCTTAGTAAGTTAAAGTCGCACATAGAGTTTCTTTGTATAAAATTTTAGTATTATACTATAAAGATTTATGTATGGAGTAGTAAATATGAGTACAGAGAAGAGATTGGCGCGAATAGATGAGATATTAACAAGAAAGCAGCCCAATTTACAAATATTTCTTGAAAATGTTCACAATTCTCAAAACCTCTCCACCATCATACGTACAGCAGATGCAGTGGGTGTACTAGACATCTACTATGCAACACCAGCCAATGTCACGCTGCGCATACATAAAACCATCACCCAAGGGGCACACCGATGGACACATCGCCATAGAGTCCATGATACCGATACTGTAAAGTTCCTACAGCAGAAGAAAAAAGAGGGCATCCAAGTGGTTGTCACGCATTTAGAGGAGCGTGCTGTGGACTTTAGAGAGGTAGACTATACCAAACCCACACTTATCGTCATGGGAAATGAAAAAGAGGGTGTAAGCGATGCCATTATAGCTGAAGCAACAGATGTCATCGTCATCCCGATGCAAGGTATGGTACAAAGCCTCAATGTCTCTGTAGCCACAGCCTTAGTCCTCTATGAAGCCCAAAGACAACTAGATAATGCAGGGATGTATGACACAGCTCAAATAAGCCAAGAAAAAAGAGATGAGATAAAAGATGCCTGGGTCTATAGAGATACCGTAGCACGAAGAAGTAAAGGGGAGATAGCTTTAGAGTTTAAAGAGGAGTTAGTACATTTTTAATCTTTTATGATTTCACAAACGCTACACTTTTCTATCCTATGATATTGATAAATGAAGGATATAAAATGATAAAAATAAAACATTTAGGCTTAATTGCCATTGCATCAAGTACACTACTCTTTTCAGGCTGTGTACAACAACCAGATACTTTTTCAAATCATAATGGATACTACAATAATGCACCAAGAGCAAATGTCTCGTTAGTCTCTTATGCTTATCCATACTATTATAATAGACCGTACTACTATTTAAATGGACTTTACTACTATGGTGGATATTATAGAAATGGTTTTTACCATTATGGACATAGACGTTTTAGACATGGACATTACTATCACCATGGCAATAGATATTATAATGGAAGACGTTACCGTGCAATCAATGGACAACATGGATATTATAGAAATAGAGGGTGTTACCAACGTTCTCATCAGTATAGACAGCATGTAAGAAGAGTGCAAAGAGACAGAAGATATCTCAAAGGTCACAAGTATCGTGAACCAAGTACACGACATGGTTCGCATATAAGACACCGAAGTTATGTTGGATCACATCATAGTTCAGTATCACATAGAACACGCCAGAGACGCTCAAGATAAGTCTTGAGCGCCTCTGTTTTTATTTCTCTTTGTTATTTCCATAATGTTCAAAGAGATAGTCTGTTACAATTTTTGCTGATTTCTCATCGATAGGCGCTTTAAATTCTTTAATCATCTTGTCTACTTTTCCACGCCAAAATGCTTTAGATTGTCTACCCTGGTTGATGATGTATCCAAAAGAGTGACACATAAGACAATTTGCCTGTACTGCATCAAAACCTTTTCCCATTTTGATAGGGAAGGGAACATAAGGCACTTCTATTTTCTCTTTCGTCTGTGCCAAAAGTGCTGATGTCAATAACGCTGCTGCTAAAATTATTTTTTTCATTATATTACCTCTACTGTTACTTCATCGATACCATTGTATTTGTATCCACCGTGGTTCCATTTGATATCTTTTGCAAATGGCTGCTCTTGACCGATATTGTTAATGGCTTTTGCCATAAAAGTCAGTTTTCCAAGTTTAGTTGGTTTGTAGGCAAATCTGAAGGCTCTGTAGGCATAACGTCCTGCTTTGCCATCGTCAAGAAGAGCCTCTTGCCATGTTTTACCTTCATCTGTAGAGACAAGTACTTTTTTGATACCATGCCCATCATCAAAAGCAACACCACGTACAACAACGTGTGAATTAAGGTTGAGTTTTCCACCGTTTGTTGGGTAACCGATCACTGATTTTACATTCATTTTTGTTATAGGTTTTGTTTTTGGTGCTTTTTTCTCATGTGTTTCACATTCACATTCGTTGTCAGGTACACGATACGCAACATCCATAAAGAATAGGTGCTTGTATTTGTTTGTCACAGTAATGTTAGAAAGCATTTTTACCCATGAGTCAGAGTATGTACCAGGGACAACAAGTCTAAGAGGGTATCCGTTAAGGTATGGTAAGTCCTCACCATTCATCTCATATGCCAAGATAACATGGTCATCCAGCTCTTCAAGGTGCAACTCACGGATGAACTCCGGTGTTTCATAGTATGCGGCTTTTTCTGAACCGTTAAATCCTATCCACTCTGCATCTTTTTGTAGCCCAGCTTTATCAAGGATGTCTCTAAGACGTACACCTTTCCATGTCGCACAACCCATAGCACCTGAACCCCATTGGATTCCACCTGCAATTGGTGTAAATGCTGAACGGCTGTTCCCACCACATTGGAGTACGGCAGTTACTTCTACTTGCTCAAACTTTGTTTTGAGGTCGTTGAGTGAGATTTTGAGTTCTTTTTCTACTAAACCGTTTACGGAGATAGTAAAAGTCTCTGGATCAATATGTGTAGGAATGTCCGGCATGTGCCATCTTACAAAAAATTGGTCGTTTGGTGTCAGTGCAGAGGTAAATACATCTCTAGGCGTCTCTAACAATGGTGGCCTGTCAGAATACATAATCAGTGGTCTTTTCTCAGGAAAAGCCACATCAGATACCTTGCGGTTATCAATCGGTTGGTGTGTTGTCGCATTTGCTTCTGCTGTTTGACTGCCAAGGGCTGCCGAACTAGCAATTACAGCTGCTTTTTTGAAAAAGTCTCTTCTTTCCATAAATAGCCTTTATAGTTATTATAAGTTACGTGATTATCTTAAAATAACTCTTAGCAGGTGCTGAATAATATGTTAAAAATGAAGATTTAAAGAAATAAAAAGAGATTTGTATCAGTCGTATATCAATAAAACATTTTGATTTATTTGTCTAATCAATTAAATTGTATTGATGACTAATAGCCTGAAAGTTCACCTTCAAGAAAAATGATAGCTTCTTTGAGTGCTTCTAAGACACTAATGTCTTTTTCACTTAGCTTTTCCAAAGAGATAAGACGCAGTTTTTCAAGATAAAGTGCTAAAAGTGCTTCATTATCCATTTATTCTCTCCTGTATTCTCTGGCAAAAAGTCTCAAACGATGGCAAGTGCAAATTGGCTTCTCTTTGTTTGGTGCCCCACATAGGTTCAGGATAATAACTGTCTTCTTCAAAACGTGCCATGATATGCCAATGGACATGGGGTACATAGTTTCCGAATGAAGCAATATTTATTTTTTTTGGTGTATAGTAGGCTATCATCTCTTTTTCTATGACATCCAATACATCATAGATTTCCATGCGTATTTTTTTGGGTACTTGACTCATCTCTTGATAGGGAACCTGCGTAAAGATTTTAAGCCAAGGTATTTCAAATGCTTCAATCTCTATTTTAATGGTATTGTTTTCGTAAAGAGGTGACATTAACGTATCCTTCTCATGGTTGATTTTCCTAGTTTGATAATACTTGAAGCTTCATTGTTTTCTTTTATTGGTTCGACAATGACATCTGCATACTTTTTTGCAAAACGCTCATCGTATGCTTGATGGCTGAGATTAGCAGAGGTGGTATATGCCCATTGTAGACGATTTAGAAGTAAAAGGTGGTGGGGATTGTGTATCACTCTATAGGAGTATGTATTGGGTAGAATAAATGTTGTCTTATTGCTTCTACGTACACGGTTTTTGTGTTTGTTAGGTACACGGGTAAATGTTTTGAGTGTGTCTAAAGAATTTACAGCTTTAATGTAGTGCTTGTGAGGAGGACGCTGTTTTATAGCTGTAAGTTTTTGGGCATTTTGTGAGACAAAGCCGATAGTGGTATCGGTTTGTGTCAAAAAAACAAGATTTTTCATTTTAGCTTAGGTAATCTTGCAATGCTTTAGGCTGAAGTTCACCCTCTGTTGCTTTAAGCTCTTTAATGGCCATCGCCGTAGCTTTTGCAGCGGCTAGGGTAGTAAAGTAGGCAACATGGTTTGCAAGTACAGACTGTCTGATGGTTCTTGCATCTGTTTTGCTTCCTGCATTATCAGAGGTGTTGATAGCGATGGCTATCTCTTCATTTCTAATCATATCATCAATATTTGGACGACCTTCAGAGATTTTGAGTACTTTCGTTGATGGTACGCCTGCTGTTTCAAGTGCGGCATGTGTACCAGAAGTGGCAACTATTTTAAAACCAAGGTCTGTAAACATTTTTCCTACTTCCCCTGCATTTGGCTTGTCTATTTCTGTAAGAGAGAGGAATACTTTTCCTGCTAGTGGAATGTTGTTTTTAGAAGCAAACTGTGCTTTGGCAAAAGACATTCCAAAGTTATCTGAGATACCCATCACTTCCCCTGTAGACTTCATCTCAGGCCCTAAGATAAGGTCTGAGCCTGGCAGTTTATTGAAAGGGAAAACAGCTTCTTTAACCGCAACATGGTTTTTAAGGCTTGGTTCCATGATCTTTTTATCGAAGTTTACTACACCAAAGGTATCGTAAAATTTCAAGGCTTCTTTTAAATCACCCTGTATCATGACTCTTGTCGCTACTTTGGCTAAAGGTACACCTGTCGCTTTAGAGACAAATGGTACAGTTCTGGATGCTCTAGGGTTTACCTCGATAAGGTATATCTCACCTTTGTGAATGGCATATTGAATGTTCATGAGCCCCACCACACCAAGACCAAGTGCGATAGCAGCTGTTTGTTCTTTTACCTCTTTTTGAAGTGCTTCAGAGATACTCACTGGAGGTAAAGAACATGCAGAGTCTCCGGAGTGGATACCTGCTTCTTCAATGTGTTGCATCACTGAACCAATGTAGACATCTTTTCCATCACAAATCGCATCTACATCAAGCTCGATAGCATTGTCTAAGAATTTGTCGATGAGTACAGGTGCATCATTCGATACAGATACTGCTTCATCCATATACTGGTTCAGTTCATCATCGGAATAGACTGTTTTCATGCCACGTCCACCCAATACAAAAGAAGGACGTACTAGCACAGGGTAGCCAATACGGTTTGCCACAACCAAAGCTTTGTCTTTTTCAAAGACGGTGCCGTTGTCTGGTTGTTTGAGTCCAAGCTCCTTGATAAAGGCAGAGAAAAGTTCTCTGTCTTCTGCAAGGTCGATGACTTTCGCTGTGGTACCTGATATTTTTGCACCAATAGCAGTGAGGTCTTTTGCCAATTTTAGTGGCGTTTGCCCACCAAAGTGTACGATGACGCCATCTGGTTTTTCAAGTTCGATGACATTTCTTACATGTTCAAAGTCTATAGGCTCAAAGTAAAGAGTGTCTGAAGTGTCATAATCGGTTGAGACTGTCTCTGGGTTACAGTTATACATGATGGACTTTACACCCATATCTTCCAATGCAAAGGCAGCATGTACACAACAGTAATCAAACTCAATTCCCTGACCAATACGGTTAGGTCCTCCACCAATGACAAGTACTTTTTTGCCTTCGAGAGCATCAGGCACCACATCGGTCACTGAGCTTGTCGAAGTGGGAAGTTTCGTGATATTAGTGGTAGAGTAAAGGTACGGCGTGAGTGCTTTAAACTCTGCGGCACAAGTATCTACTTCATTGTATTCAAGAGACACATCAGCTTTTTCTCTGGCGTTGTAGATGTCATTTTCAGAAAGCGTAAGTCCCTCTTTTTTGTTAATGACTTCTGCAATCATAGCATCTGAGAAACCTTCTGCTTTGACTTGGCGTAGTCTTGTTGCATCTGTGAGTAGGGCAATGTCCATCTCTTTTTCACGAAGTGCTAGTTCTTCAAGTTGGTAGAGGAACCATCTATCTATTTTAGACAGATCAAAAATGGCATCTACGCTCATACCACGTCTAAGTCCTTCAAAGACATAAAGCATACGGTCCGCATGTGAACGACGAATCTCTCGTACAAGCTCTTCACCGTCACACTTGATAGGGTTAAATCCTGTCAGTCCAGTCTCGAGTGAACAAAGTGCTTTTTGGAATGACTCTTTAAAGGTGCGTCCTATTGCCATGACTTCACCTACTGACTTCATCGCTGTGGTGAGTGTAGAGTTTGCCAGTGGGAATTTCTCAAAGGTAAATCTAGGTAGTTTGGTTACGATGTAGTCAATAACAGGCTCAAAGGAAGCAGGGGTACCTGTAATGTCATTGGTTATTTCATCAAGCGTAAATCCAACTGCAAGCAATGTAGCTACTTTAGCAATAGGGTATCCTGTCGCTTTGGATGCAAGTGCAGAGGAGCGTGAAACCCTTGGGTTCATCTCGATAACAATCATACGACCCGTATCAGGATTGATGGAAAACTGAACGTTAGACCCTCCAGTATCTACACCAATTTCACGTAAGATTTTAAAGGATGCATCACGCATATTTTGATACTCTTTGTCTGTGAGTGTCAGCGCAGGAGCCATAGTAATACTGTCTCCTGTATGTGTACCCATAGGATCAAAGTTTTCAATGGAACAGACGATGATACAGTTATCGGCTTTATCACGGATAACCTCCATTTCGTACTCTTTCCATCCAAGTAGAGACTCCATGATTTCAATTTCACTGATTGGGGAGGCATCCAGTCCTTCTTGAGCAAGTTTTTTAAATTCATCGATGTTATATGCCACACCAGAACCACCACCTGCCATAGTAAATGAGGCTCGTGAAATCACAGGGAAACCTATCTCTTTGGCAAGTGTAAGGGCTTCTTCCAAGTTATAGGCATTGGCACTTTTTGGTAAATCCATACCAATTTTTATCATTGCATCATTAAAGAGCTGTCTGTCTTCACCTTTTTTAATGGCTTCAGGATTGGCACCCAAAAATTCTACACCTTTAAGCATACCTGCATCATTCATATCCATAGCCACGTTGAGTGCTGTTTGTCCACCCATGGTTGGCAAAATGGCATCTACATTTTCTTGTTTAATGATTTTTGAAATCACTTCAGGGGTAATAGGCTCAATGTAGGTTCTGTCAGCAAACTCTGGATCTGTCATAATTGTAGCAGGATTAGAATTGATAAGGATAACTCTATAACCTAGTTCTTTGAGTGTTTTAGCAGCTTGTGTTCCAGAGTAGTCAAATTCACAGGCTTGTCCAATGACGATAGGCCCAGAACCGATAAGTAAGATAGTTTTGATGTCAGTGCGTTTTGGCATAGAGAGATACCCTTGATTTTTAGTTTGATATTATACGTTAATGAGGCTCAAAAACCCCTTAAAAAAGGGGGATAAACTTGTAAAATATTCAACTTTAGAAGAGGTCTAAAGTACTTGCTTTTGTTTTTTTCTTTTTCACTTTTCTTTTTATTTTTTTCTTTCTTTTGATTCTTTTCTTTTTCTTAATTTTTTTCGGTTTAGGTACTTCCACTGTTTCGTACGGGATGGTAGGTTCTATCGTATTTTCCTGAGTCTGATCAATACGCGATGGAATACTTGAAATCATTGGCGTGGATTGATTATAATCATTTTGGATATGATTCGTCATATTTTGTTCATAATTGACAACATGAATCACTCTAAAAGGTTTTAGTTTTGTAGCATTACTGTCAAATCCTTCAGCAATCGTTGCTTTAGCATCATTAATAAGGAAAAATGTTTTAGGATGATATATATCGCTATAGGTTTTGATATGGGCTACTTTATATGAGCTTTGTACTTCCACTTTTGTGACAATACCTACAGGGATATCTGCAAAAAATATGTCATCTAGCCCAGAAGTGACGACCTTATCTCCGATTTTAATTTTATGCCATTTTGGAATAAATTTAATAATCATTTCATTGGTTTGTGTCCCTATGGCAATACCTGGCGCATGTTCTTCCCCTACAAATACGGCAAATCTACATTTAGTATCAGAGGTAAGATAGCCATAGAGTTGATTATTATGTAGCTGCGCAATACCTGCAACTACTTTTTCCTGTATGAGTCCATATAATTTATTTTCTTGTAGAGACTTTGGTTTGGTAAGAATGATTTGTGAAAAACTATTGAGTTTTACATAAGATATGGTTTCTGATATAGAAATATTGTGTATTGGCAACTTGGAAAGTTTAGGTAAAACATTATAGATATTTTTGACTTGTTGGATATAGTGCGTTTGTTCCAGAAGACGTTTTCGTAAAATACGATTTTCACGACCTAGTTTTTCTATAGATTCTTTTTGAAAGATGTAAGAGTGGCTTTTATCTTTTATCCCTTGTGTTAAATTTTTATAATTTTGTTTGATAGGGTTAATAATACCCAGAAGCGTATCGGTGATACGCTCATCATTTCTGGTGAGAAGTACTGTTAACACAAGTAACAGTATAGCTATGATGACAAGTCTAGTCTTCATAAGCCATTTGCTGAAGTAAGTCTATCTCATCAAGTGCTTTCCCTGTACCTTTAGCAACGGCTAAAAGAGGGTCTTCTGCGATATATACTGGAAGTTTTACTACATCAGAAAGATATTTGTCTAAACCTCTAATCAGTGCTCCCCCACCTGTAAGTACAATCCCATTTTCTACAATATCTCCTGCCAGTTCAGGTGGTGTTTGTTCAAGTACAGATTGTAATGCATCAGCAATCTCTTCAAGAGAGTCTTTGATGGCCACTCTAATGTGTTCAGATGTGATTTCAATAGAAGCCAAAGACCCTTCAACTTGGTCTCTACCACGTACAGTCGTGGCAAGTTCCTCATCCAAAGCAATAGCTGTACCTATTTTGATTTTAAGTTCTTCTGCGACACGTTCACCAATGAGTAGATTGAAGTTCTTTTTGATGTAGTCCACAATCGCTTGGTCAATGTGGTCACCTGCGATACGGATAGACTTACTTTGTACTAGTCCACCAAGAGAAGTTACACCAATTTCTGTCGTTCCTCCACCGATGTCAACTACGAGGTTTCCATTAGGGTCTTTTACTGGAACACCTGCACCAATGGCGGCTGCCATAGGCTCTTCAATAAGATAGACATACCGTGCTCCTGCATTTTCAGCAGAATCTTTCACTGCACGCCTCTCTACTTGAGTAAGCCCATAAGGTACACAGATAATAATACGAGGTGAGAAAAATCCTTTTCTTTTATGTGCTTTTTCGATGAAATATCGAATCATCATTTCTGTCACTTCAAAATCAGCAATGACACCATCTTTCATAGGACGAATGGCTTTGATGTTACCAGGTGTTTTCCCTACCATGTCTTTGGCTTCTTGTCCCACTGCCAAGATGCGCTCTTGACCATGTTTGTCATATTGGATAGCAACAACTGAAGGTTCATTAATGCAGATACCTTGACCTTTCACGAGTACAAGTGTATTTGCAGTCCCTAAGTCGATAGCTAAATCGTTAGAAAACATTCCTAGTATTCTTTTAAACATTCTTCTTTTCCTTTTTTATTGTGCTGTTTTGCTTATGCTGTTTTTTTATCTTTTATGTACAAAGGTTTTGCCCCTAATGCTACAACATCATCGGTAATGACAACTTCATATCCAGAAAGTTCTGGAAGTTCATACATAATATCTAAGAGTATCTCTTCAAGTATCGAGCGTAAACCTCTCGCACCTGTTTTTCTATCGATAGCTTTTTGTGCAATATGTGAGAGTGCTTCCTCTTCAAAACTGAGTTTGACATCATCAATAGCAAAGAGTTTTTCATACTGTTTTACTAGTGAATTTTTAGGCTCTACCAAAATACGAACCATATCTTCTTTGCTTATCTCACCAAGAGTAGCAAGTACATGCAAACGACCAATCAGTTCAGGAATGAGTCCATAAGAGACCAAATCATCTGCTTCTACAAGATGAAGAAGATTTTCTTCCTCTTTTTTAGAACGCTTTTCCTGACCAAAACCAAGCGTATTCGCGCCAAGTCTTCTTTTTAAAATATCGTTAAGACCATCAAATGCTCCACCACAAATGAAGAGAATATTGGATGTGTCAATTTGTATGAAATCCTGGTTTGGATGTTTACGTCCACCTTTTGGCGGGATGTTTACGACAGACCCCTCTATGAGTTTGAGTAGGGCTTGCTGTACACCTTCTCCTGAGACATCACGTGTGATAGAACGGTTCTCACCCATACGGGCAATCTTGTCAACTTCATCGATAAAGACGATACCTTGCTCAGCACGAACAGGGTCACCATCTGCAGCCATGAGAAGTTTGGTAAGAATATTTTCTACATCCTCACCTACATAACCAGCTTCAGTGAGGTTAGTCGCATCTGCTATGGCAATAGGTACATTTAAAAATCTGGCAATGGTTTGTGCCAAAAGTGTCTTTCCTGAACCTGTTGGTCCAATGAGAAGCACATTAGATTTTGCAATCTGTGTACTATCTTCTACATGGTCTTTAAAAATACGTTTGTAGTGGTTATAGACAGCCACAGAGAGTGTTTTCTTGGCTTTCTCTTGACCGATAACATATTCACTGAGCATACTGTCTATCTCTTTAGGTGCATAGAGTACGTGTGTTTGGGTATCTACACCGATTTCATCTGGATCTTCTTCTCCAAATAAAATTTTATAAGCAGAGATGACACAGTTTGAACAGATGTATGCATTTTCTCCTGCAATAAGAGGGTTTTCTTCACTCTCTAGGGCTTCACAAAAGCTACATGCTTTAGTTTTATTCATGATTTGTCCTCATTTTTAGTTCTATCAAAAGGTATACCCCTTTTAGAAGTTTTTATAAATTCGCAAAGTTTTTTGACTTTTTCTGATGTGCTTGTCTCAAAAAGTTGTTGTGCCACTTCTTGTAATGGATTACCTCGCTCAAAAAGTTCTCTATATGCTACTTTAAGTGCATTAATGTCATCTCTTTGCATATTTCTTCTTAGTCCTGTAAGATTTAGTCCTCTTAAGTTGGCACGATTTCCTTCTGCTAGACAGTACGGCGGAATGTCTTGCGCCAAAGCAGAAGCTCCGCCTATCATGGCAAAATCACCTATGTGGACAAACTGATGTACAGGAGTAAGTCCACCAATGACGACATGGTTACCTAGTTCAACATGGCCAGCTAGTGTAGCTCCATTTGCCAAAATACACCCATCCCCAAGTATAACATCATGTCCCAAGTGTACATACCCCATTAAAAGGTTTCCATTGCCTATTTTAGTGACTGAGCCGCCACCTTTTGTACCAGGATTAAGCAGGGTAAACTCTCTAATGGTATTGTTATCGCCAATGATAAGCTCTACATCTTCTCCATTGAACTTCAGATCTTGGGGAATGGTTCCTACAGCAGCGTGAGAAAAAATACGGTTATTTTTTCCAATGGTTGTTTTCCCTTCAATGACAGCATGGGAAGCCACAGTTGTATTGTCACCAATATGTACTTGTGAACCAATATATGCAAAGGGACCTACAGAAACATTGTTTCCTAAGACAGCCCCATCTTCTATGACTGCTGTTGGGTGCATGTTAGACATGAGTAAAACCTATTTATCGACAATCATAGCTTTGAGTTCAGCTTGAGCTACAATTTTTTCATCTACATAGGCTGTAGCATCAAGTTGCCATACTGTACCCTTGTTTTTAATAACATTTATTTTGTAAATAAGTTGATCTCCTGGTGTAACAGGTGCACGGAATTTAGCTTTGTCAATACTCATGAAGTAAACCACTTTATTTTCTATCTCTTCTTGGCTTGCGTTGTCCATACTTTTAAAGGCAAGTACTCCACCTGCTTGTGCCATACCTTCGATAATCATTACACCAGGATAGATAGGATGATCAGGAAAATGTCCTTGGAAGACTGGTTCAGAGATAGATATGTTTTTGTACCCCTCTATAAATTCACCTTGTTTAAGCTCTGTAATTCTATCCACTAAGAGAAATGGATATCTGTGAGGTAATATTTTTTGAATTTCAACGACGTTATAAAGCACTAGTTAACCTTTGGAAATAATTTGGAATATTTTATCGCAAAGTTGGTAAAAGAGTGATAATAAACGTCAAAGTTCCAGTAACACTTCTTTGACATCACTATAGGTACGGCTTTGACAACGTATTTCTATTTTTTTGTCAGGAATCTCATCAACAACTATCACTAATGAAAGGTCATACGGTGTGACCCCAAGTGCAGCTCTTAGTGATACTTCTTTATCAAATGAAGGAGGGTTAAAGATGAGTTCTGTGACATTTTTATAGTCTGTACCAGCGAGTGTGTTGTAGTAGTCAAGTGTAATGAACCTTACCTCATCACGGTTCATATGATAGACTTCACCGATGTGATATTCTATTTTCCCACGACTGTATTCACCCTTGATACTGGAGTAGGGTAGAAAATGTGCAGGTACAATGGTTTTACGTACCTTGAGCCAGCCTGCGGTTAAGCGCCAGTTTAAAAAGCGTTGTTTGATGATCTTGTAAGGTTTGTCGGCATCTTCAAGTTCCCAGCGGTTTTCATACATCTCTATACGCTCTTCTATGGATTCTGGCTGCACCTGTGCAGAGACAGGCAGGAAGAGTTCATCTGCAAGCTTTTTTTGCTGGTCACGTTGAATGTTCAGTGCATAGAGGCAACCACAATAGTCTTGACGGTAGAGTGCATCTTCTTTTGCCAAGATATTTTGTTCTTGTGTTCCTGAGTCTTTTCTGTAGTCAGGTGCAACAAACTTTACACCCAGACTTTCCCCAAGTGCATCTCCTGCAAGTTGGAGTTGTGTGAGTGATTTTTTAGGACTGGTAAGCAGGGTAGAGGTATAACTGCTCTCTCCTAACGCTTTGGCTTTTTGGGCTGAGACTTCAAAACGTCTGTCAAAGCATATGCCACAGCGTTCACCCTTTTCTGGTTCACTCTCCCAGCCTTTGACCAGTGAAAGCCACTTCTCTACATCATACTCCCCTTCTATGAGTTCAATGCCAAGCATTTTACATGATCTTTTGACATCAAGTAAACGCAGATAATACTCAGAGTATGGGTGGATGTTCGGATCATAGAAAAATCCGGTTAGCTTCTCCTCTGGGTATTCGTCTTGAAGTTTTTGTAAAAAGTAGTGGCTGTCTACAGAACAGCAGATATGTACAAGCATTATTTATCCATTAATATTTTCGCAACATTTTGAGAACTTCCATGTCCCAAATAGGTACGTAACTCTTCTGCTTTTTGGGCGAAGATTTCTCGGTCGGTATTGTAGTACTCTTTGAGAAGATTGTCAACTGTGACTTCCTCTTGGAGTATTTCGTTGTGCAAGGTTGTATGATTGTAGTTTGTGAGTATGATGTTTGCCAGTCCTACTTGTTTAATGCCTAGTAGTTTAGTCCCTATAAAAAAGTCTATTTTTTTTGCGATATATGCTAATGTAAAAGGTACACCAATGAGTGAAGCCTCCAGTGTAGCCGTACCTGAACAGATAAATGCAAACTCAGAACGCCTGAGTGCTTCATGGGTGTCACGTACGATTTCAAATTCACGGTTACCTCTGTAGAGTTTGGCAATTTTGTTTCTGCTAAATGAGGGCGGAATGACAAGCAGTGGACGAATCTCATTGCCCAGTTTTCTTCTTAGATCTAAAAATATAGGCATAAGACGTGTGATTTCTGACTTTCTGCTGCCTGGCATGAATGCGATGACATTTCTGGTGTCTTCTTCTATGCGGTGTACCTGTATTTCATCGAGCAGGGGATGCCCGACATACTCTGCTTTTTTTTGTGGGTAGTAGTCCACTTCAAAAGGCAAAATTCCAAGCAGTCTGTCACAGTATTTTTCTAGTTTTATGGCACGTTTTGGACGACTTGCCCAAATTTGAGGGAGTATATAATAGATAATCTCTTTGTCAGGGTAGGCAGTTTTGAGCTTCTTAGCCAGTGGCAGGTTAAACCCTGAACTGTCCATGAGCAGGACTTTGTCTGCATCTTTGGCAAGTGCTACCATCTCGTCTGCCACTTTAAAGAACCAACGTAGTTTTTTCAACGCATCTACCACACCCATGATAGCCATCTCAGAGATATCATACAGAGGCGTACCCTGGTCTATATGTTTATCAAATATACCAATAAGTTCTACCTCTTTGGTATGCTTAAGTACCTCTTTTAAATGGAGGTTTGAGGATGGTTCTAGGGCAGATACAAGTATTTTCATATTAATTACTATTATTTATTGGATGGTTTATTATTTTCATGGTTGTAGTGTAGCGTAAAAGTGCATATCTATCAAGTCATGAGAGATATTATGCTTTTAGAGTCACTTCATCACTCCATATTTAACAAGTACTTGTTCCAACTCTTCTTTTTCAAGTTTCCCTATATGTCTATAGACTTCTGTACCTTTAGCATCAAAGATGAGTTGTGTGGGTATCATCATGATTTTTCTAGTATCACAGCTCCAGCTGTGAAACCATATATCAGAATATGAGTTTATTAGAGAAAATGACACTGATAGAAGTTCAACAGCTGGAGCTATTAAACGAGTTTACTCTTTTTTTGTATTGGTCTTTAGCTAATGAATGATTTATCAATACATAAAGCCTGAAAGACTCTTCTTGTATGTGGTTTTTTCATTTTATTGCTTCCATGCAATAAAAGTGGTTTGAAAAATATTACTTCACCTTCTTTTGTATTTACAAATATTTCACTTTCTGTTTGATGTTTATCTAAGTGTGATATTGGGATAACTTTTAGTGCTCCTGTATCTTGGTCACTTGTATCTAAAGTGAGACGAAACATAATGGCATGCTTCAGAAAATTCATTTTTTTATCATTAGGTATATTCATATAGTCTGGTAAATTAATGTCTTTATGAAAAAGTAAAGGCCAATTTCTATCGTTTGTATTTTTTTCTATATAAAAACAGTAGTCTGTGAGTTCTACATCAAAAGGTGACTTTTGTATGGCATCTTCAAAAAGTTGTTTGACTAGTGGAAAATGATGAAAAATATTTTTTCTGCTGTTTGGATTAAGTAAACTTGCTTTCTGTGCAATATCTTTTAATGCTTTTAGCCCATCTTGTGTAAAAGGGAAGTAGTTTTGTGTATAACCTAGCTTATTGACTTGTTCTATCATATCGTAAAATACCCAGCCACAAAAAACCCAACCCCAGCCAAAACCCCACCTATCAACGCATAAGGTAATTGTGTTCTCACATGTTCTACATGGTCACAGCCTGCTGCCATGGAGCTGATGATCGTGGTGTCGGAGATGGGGGAGGCATGGTCTCCGAAGATGCCTCCGCTGATAACGGCTGCTATGACTAGAGGGATGTCTAAGCCCATGCTTGCACCTAAGGCTAAGCCTATGGGCATCATGATGGAGAAGGTTCCCCAGCTGGTACCTGTCGAAAATGCTGTGATACTCGCCACGATGAAGATGAGCAGAGGTACAAGCGTAGGGCTGATGTTTCCGCTTAGTAGGCTTGCCAAATATTTGGCTGTACCCAGGTCACCTATGACTTTTCCTATGAAGATGGCAAACATCAAAATGAGCATGACGGGTAACATCTCTCCCATACCTTCGTAGAGTCCTTTAAAGTACTCCTTGTGTGAGAGCATTTTGGTACTGACATAATAGACGTACATAAAGAGCAGGGTGACAATGATGGCATAGTAGACTGAGGTAGAGCCAGAGCCTTTAAAGATGTCACCTTTTCCTGTGAGGTAAAGTCCAAAAGGTACCGCTACGACCATCACGATGAGAGGGAGTAGCATAGGAAGAGGTGTAGCTTTTCCTTCATGGCTTAAATGGTCTGAATGGTAAGGTTGTGGGACGGTGTGTTTCATCGGACCGATATTAATATCGAAAAAGATAACCGTAAGTACTATAAGTATCGTAATGAGTCCATAGAAATTATAGGGGATGGAAGCCACAAGCAAAGATACTCCATCACCTTCTATGACATGTCCGTCTATGGCAGTGACAATAAGACCTAGTAGCAGTGCACCCCAAGCATTGAGTGGTATGAGCGAACAGATGGGCGCAGAGGTAGAGTCACAGATATACGCAAGTTTCTCACGGCTTACACCGTTTTTATCGCACAGTGGTTTGGCTACGGTACCAGCGACAAGGGAGGTGATGCTAGACTCTATGAAGATGACTACGCCTATGACATAGGCTAACAGCATGGCACCTTTGGGAGAGTCTATGGATTGGGCTTTGTCACTCAGCCAGTTTACGAAACGATTGACCGCACCAGAAGCAGAGAGTAGTTTGATGACTGCACCTATCATGAGAGAGAAAAAGAGTGTTTTCGCTATCCATCCTTCCGAGAACAGATTGATAATGTCATCAAAGAGTGCCACAAAGGCAGTGAGTGGGTTGTAGCCATTTAAAACGAGTAGCCCCGCAAAGATACCACCCATGAGGGAGACTATAACATCTTTTGTTATAATGGCTAAAAAGATTGTTAGAAGTGGGATTGCTATTGATATAATTCCATATTCCATAATACACCTAATTATTTTGATAAAGGATTATAACACAATGCAAAGAATATTACTGAGTCTTATGTTTGTATGGGGAGTTTTACACGCACAAATACCAGACACTAAACAACTCATTGTAGTTAGTACAAAAAATTGGTCAACATCCAACGGTACCTTGCAACGCTATGAAAAAGAGAACAAGCACTGGCACAAAGTAGGCAAAGCCATAGACATCAAGCTAGGGCGCAATGGACTAGGCTGGGGAATAGGGCTACACACGACACCCAAAGATGCCAAGATTATCAAAAAAGAGGGAGATGGCAAAGCCCCAGCGGGTATTTTCGAGTTAAAGCAGGCTTTTGGCTATTTTCCCTTTGTAGTAGACTACCCTTATGAAGTCTATAAGGCTACCAACCATTGCGTCGATGATGTAAACTCAAAATTCTATAACAAGATAGTAGACTCTACCAAAGTGAATGTCGACTATAAAAGTAAAGAGCATATGCGTTTTGCTAAAAACTACTACAAGTACGGCATCGTAGTAAACCATAATCACATAGACGAAACAGGAGCGAAAAAAGGTGCTGGGTCGTGCATTTTTATACATATTAAGTCTGTACCTACTGCTGGGTGTACTGTCATGCGTGAAGATCAGATGAAAGAAATGATCAAATGGTTGGATGCAAAGAAACACCCTCTGTTGGTGCAGGGAACGGATGAGGTGGTAGAAAAGCTAATGAAAGATATAAAATAAAATTTTAATATTTTCTTGATCTTAAATTTGAAGCTTTTCTAAGAATATTGTTATTGGATAAAGCTTTGGAAAATATAACTGACTTGTTTTTACCTGTAACTTTAGCATCATATAGTGCATGGTCAGCATGAGATAAGGCTTCATCAAATGTTAGTGTATTTGGTGTTTTATTTTCAAAAATACCAATACTAATAGTATACTTAATAGAGCTACCTTTATAGGGTACTTTAGAGTCTAAGATACCTTGATGCACTTTATCCATCTCTTGTTTCATTGTATTCTTGTCTATATTTAAGAGGAGTGCAAACTCTTCCCCTCCTATGCGTCCTATCACATAGCTTGCATCAAGTACTTTAAGTATAACTTCACCAAACTCAATAAGTATTTTATCTCCATAGGCATGGCCATAAGTATCATTGATAGATTTGAAATCATCTATATCTATAATCGCAACAGTATAAGATTGTTGAGTTGATGCACACATATCATGTAATGCTAGAGAACGTTTGAAAAATGCTTGTCTACTTAAGAGCTTTGTCATAGAATCATACATGGCTAAGTCATGCATGATTTGTTCCATTTTATCAATTTTAAATAATAAATCAAGTAAATGCCATGATATAAAGGGTGTCACCAATGCTGTTACTAAAAATGTCACAACGGGTGTAGAAGGGACAGGATAAGGGAAAGAAAGAATTTCACTAATCACATAGGCGAGAATCTCTGCAGAGATAATGGCAGATAAGGTTATAAGTACCATGACTTGAAAATATCCTAGTTTGCGTACAAGATGTCTCATTTTTAACCTTTATACT
>CAZQOC010000001.1:0-23613 GCA_964594745.1 uncultured Sulfurovum sp. | reverse complement strand
AATTGAGGGCAAGGTGTATCGCTTGTCAAATGTATTTTTACTTAAATTGATATATTTCAAAAAGATCTGCAAAGCTTTGTAGTAACTACTTTTTGTTCCCAATACTCTTTGTTGACGCGTGATGATTTGCTGTTGAGATTCAAGCATGGCAATTTCAGGAAAATCACCTGTTTTTACCTTCTTGGCAATAAATTGATCTCTCTTTTTGGCTTTACGCAGTAAACCTTTTTCAAGTTTTAGCAGTTCATTAAAGTAGAGAAGCTGATAATATGTAGTTGTAATATGCGCATATAGATTTCTCAAATTATTACCTGCGTCATATCTTGATTTTGTTGCATTGATTGTTGCGGATTCTACCGTGTATTTTCGGTTATTCATATGATTCAAAAGTGAAAAAACAGGTACTTTTACACCCATACGAAATTCTCCCTGACTACCGGTTTTTATATTGTTATATTCTTGAATGCCTTCTGCTTTTCTGTATCCAACTATCCATTCTGTACCATTTTCAGTCGGTTTATTTAAGGAGACATCAAAAAATTCTCCCGTACTTACTGGATACTCTTTTTTATCATAGCTTGCTGACAAAGTCGTATCAAAAACACCTTGAGATGTAGTGACATGTGCTGCATCTATATACTGCTGACCAACTGCAGTATATACATAGGGATTCTTCTTGGTAAGGTATTGTTCTATATCCTCAACCCTAAAAATCTCTTTCCCAAACGCATCTTGAAACAAAAGCAGTGTATACATAGCATATCTTATCCATATACTTCTCACTATTTTTTCTCCGATGTTACCATTTTGGGAGGAAAGGCATTCATTAATCTCCAAATTTCATACCATACAGGCACAGTAGCCAAAGATACCCATACTGTTGCATTCGTACCTATTCTAAGAACGTCTCCTCTTGGCCATGGTTCTTTGGGATCTTCCATAATATAAGCATAGTAAAACCCTTTCTCATGCAATATCGGGTCAACCTTTTTAATGATACCCCCAAATGTACCAAACTGTATTGCAGGCCATCCAGAGATATTCAATACTGGCCAGCCATGAAATCTGATTCTTGTTTTGAGTCCTTGCTTAATGAGTGGCATATTGAAATCTGACACTTTCAATAAAATAGTCCTCACGCCAACATCAGGAGAAAAATGTATAACAGGTTCACCTCTTTTTATATAAGTATTTTTATCATGTTGAAGTATCCTCATAACCGAACCGTTTTTTTCTGAAACGACAGCAGATGCATCATATCTTGCAATTTTGGTAAGATGTTTTTCATAATCTCTCTTCAAGATATTTAAACGTGTTTTTGCAGATAGAATCTTATTTTGTAAGGATCTTATCTGACTTTCTATCTCTTGTGTAAACTGCTTTTGTTCCTGTTTAATCATACTTAAATGGCGTTTTTGTACTTCTATGTCAATCTTGACTTTATCCAATTGTATTTTTGCATTCACATACATATTTTCTGATTTTTCATAGGCTCTTAAAGATTCAATTTTGTGCATATAGAGCTCTTTGATGCGTTTAAACTGATTGAATTCAACCTGATAGTTTTTCTGCTGTGCAGTGTACTTTAGTTGCAGACTTTTTAATTGTTCTTTAGCCTGCAAATAGCGTTTATCATAAAGTTCTGTACGAATTTTCTGTTGTTCCTTTAAACTCTCTTGATTATCTTTTAAGACTATAGATTCTTTTTCTACATTCTGCTTTTGTTCTTTAAAGTCATCTTTCATCTTATATGCACGTTGTCCATACGCTTTATCAGGATCAATCATGTCAAAAAGTTTCATTCCTTTTTCAACATGAACATTTTCTGAAACATAAAATGTATCAATAAATCCGTCAATAGGTGCTGAGATAGACTGCATTCGTTCACTAGGTTCATAGGCAATTAATGTACCCTCGCCTTCTGCAGTTTGCCGCCAAGGCAAAAAGAGTACCACAATAAAAAATATAAGAAGTAGAAAAATAAAACGCCATATATGAATGACTACAGGATTCGTTTGTACAAGTTCTAATGCATGAAATTTAACTTTATTCATCTACATTATCCTCAAGAGATATGGACAATTTATTTACTTTATAAATCCCCTCAATCGTATCATAAATGTAATCCAGCTGTTTTGCAAAGCCTTTTAGTGCATAGGCAATAGAAGTCACAATAATCTCAGAGGCAACAAATTCACCTAGTGGAAGACTGCCATTAATCACGAGGTATCCTCCTAGCATGAGAAAGATACTAAAAATAAATCCTTCAGCAAAATAGGTAAACCCCAATTGTCGTATAATGATTTTAAACAATTTTTGTCTTGCTTTAGCATATGTGCTCAAATAACTATCAAATGTTGACAAAATTTCATCTTTTGAGTCTTTTTCATTATTGATATATTGTAAATAGTAGATAGTTTTATGTTTGGCATCTGAACGCTCTAAAGCACTTTGTGCACCTTGATGTCCCAACAAAAAAAGTACAACAATATAGACTGCAAAAAAAACCAAACCTACGCCGAATAACAAAGGATTAAAAGCAAGCAAAAGAAGCAAACTTACAAAAATTTTAACAATCAAACCCATGCCATCGAGTAAAAGTATGGGGAAAAACTTTTGAATAGATGTGATGTCAAAAAAATAATTCATCAATTTGCTATGCTTTTCTTTATTTTTTGTATCTTTATCATAAATACCTAATGCCTTAGTAGCAACTTCTATTCCTGTTTTAACAAACACTTTTTGTTGAAATTTTTCCACAATATACTCTTTTATCAATTGTAATACTGTAATAAAAATAAACAAAACAAGTACAATCACACCTAAAACAACTACTGAAAGCGTTGCGTGTGCGAGTACACTATTGATGACAATAGCAGAAGCTAACGGTATAGATAAAACAAGAATTGCATCAATAATTGAGTAATAAAATAAATGTAGAATATTTTTTTTGTCTTCTTTAATTATTTTTTTTACATATTCAATAAGTAAATTATTTAAATTCATAAAGAAGCCTCAAGAAGTGTTTGAAAAGTAGAGGAACACATGTTTCCTCTACTTTTTAATACCCACTTGCAGATATCATGTAGTACAAGTATGATACTAGTGGTTGGATATAGAAGATGGCAGCTACAGTAGCAACTGTTGCTAACCCAATAATCGCCATCAATGGTTTAGAGATATTGTAGTACACCGTATCTACATCTTTAACTGGCTCTTTCAAGAACATATAGACTATGAGCTTCAAGTAGTAGTATGCTGCAATAGCTGAGTTAAGTCCCATAATAATCGCTAACCAAATATAGCCTGCATTCACTGCTGCTTGCATCACGTAAATCTTACCCCAGAATACTGAGAACGGAGGTACCCCTGCAAGAGAAAGCATAAATAGACCCATAACCACAGCACCCATTGGCATGATTTGGATAAGTCCTGCAAACTTCTCATATGGGTGGTCATAACGTGCATCAAATCTACGTTTTTTATGACGAGAAATCCATAACATCGCAAAAGCTCCAAGGTTCGTAAACATAAAGAGTGCATAGTACAGGAAGATCGCTGTGTTACCTTCTGTAGTGTCTAATGCTAAGGCAGCCATAATGAAACCAGCATGAGAGATAGATGAGTATGCAAGCATACGTTTTACATCTTCTTGTACCAATGCCATGATGTTAGCCAAAGTCATTGTTAAGACTGCAAGAATAAGTATAGTCCATCTTACCCACTCAACACCAAGATCGATGTACATACCAAAGATTCTAATACTCACAACAAATGCTGCGACTTTAGGTACTACGGACATGTATCCAGCTAGTGGTGCAGATGCCCCTTCATAGACATCTGGTGCCCATGTATGGAAAGGGAACAATGAAAGCTTAAATGCAAAGGCTACAAGCAAGAGTACCGAAGAACCAAAGATTGCTATCATAAGTCCTGTTTCGTTCATACGTGTTGCCATGACTTCTGCTACTTTATAGAGTTCTATAGATCCAGTTAGTGCATAGACTACCGCTGACCCCATAGCAAAAAATCCTGCTGCAAGTGCACCCATAGTAAAGTATTTTACTGCAGCTTCATAAGAGTTGCTTCTGTTATGTAGGGCTATCAATGTATAGAGTGCCAAGGATGCTGTCTCAATCCCTACAAAAATAAGGATAAGATTATCAGTAGCCACCATAAATTGGAACCCTGCAATCATAAACAAGAAAAGTGCAAAAAACTCAGGGTAAGAAAACTCATGGAAACGTTTAGACGTAAGTGCAAGAGGAATAAATATCATTGATGCACCAATAATCATGAGCTGGGAAATAATAGAAATTCCATCAATCAGCATCACATCAAAGAAACCGCGTTCGTTTACCGTTAAGCCAAGCACTGCGCCAAAGTCAATAAAAAGTACAAGCACAGTAAGCATCACGTAGAGTGTTTTGTCTAATTTATCGTTCAGTAAATCAATAATAAGAATAATCAAACCACCTGCAATAGCAATTAGCATAGGTGCAAGTGTAAGAAGGTTTAGGCTCTCTAAACTCACATTAATAGGCTCTAACATTAGTTTACCTCCTTATTTGATTTTGAAATTTTTATCATATCTTTTGCCTCTTGTGTAATGGCTTTTTCATCCATAAAACTTAACATTGCTTTGACTGAATTATCTATAGGTTCAAGTACAGGTTTCGGATACACCCCTAACCAAATGACGATAAGTACCAACGGAACAAGTGACCATGTCTCTTTATTGTTTAAATCACTTAATGATTTGTTTTCTTCTTTAGTCACTGGGCCAAAGAAACTTTGTTTGTAGATTCTAAGCATATAGACTGCACCTAGAATGATAGAGGTACCACCCAAGATAGTCATGACAGGGGATACTTGGTAAAACCCTAAAAGTACCAAAAACTCACCAGGGAACCCCATAGTCAGAGGTAGTCCTACCGCTGCCATAAGCATAATACCGTAAATCACTGCATACTTAGGCATCACTGAAGCCAAACCGCCAAACTCAGAAAGCAATTTTGTATGTCTTCTATCATAAATCACACCTACTAACATAAACAGCGCACCAGAAACAATACCATGTGAGAGCATTTGAAAGACAGAACCACTGATACCCTCTGCATTCATCGCAAAAATACCAAGCATAATAATACCCATATGTGACACTGATGAATAGGCAATCACCTGTTTCATATCTTTTTGTGCATACGCAACCATAGCTGTGTAGATAACCATAATGATAGACAACACTGCAACAGGCGTAATCGCCATCACAGACGCATCAGGGAACATAGGAAGTGAAAATCTTACAAATCCATAGGTACCCATTTTAAGAAGTACCGCTGCAAGAATCACAGAACCGATAGTTGGTGCCTGTCCATGTGCATATGGAATCCATGTATGGAATGGGAACATCGGCACTTTAATCGCAAACCCGATAAAGAATGCTGCAAAAAGCCACAATTGATAGTTCACTGGTAAAACCAAAGCATACCAGTCTGTAATCGCAAAGCTCCAGACCCCTGTAAGGTTATGATAGATGTAAGCGACAAATAACATACCTACAAGCATAATAAGTGAACCTGTAAAGGTATAGAGAAAGAATTTGATTGATGCATACACTCTGAGTGGACCACCCCATGCACCGATGATATAAAGCATCGGGACAAGAGAAAGCTCCCAAAAAAGATAAAAGACAATTGCATCAAGTGCCACAAAGACACCAACCATTGTCATCTCCAAGAAAAGAAGTGTGACAATCATATTTTTAATGTTTTTTGTAACAGACATAGATGTCATCCCGATAAGCGTCATCAATGTTGTCATGATAAGAATAAAGAGTGAAATACCATCAACACCTAAATAATACGATATACCCATATCTGGAATCAAAGGAATCATCTCTACAAACTGCATGCCAGCATTTGACATATCAAAACTAAACCATAACCATAACGAAAGTACAAATTCAATCGCAGCTACAGTGATACCGTAGGCACGCGCACTCTCTTTATCTATTACAAATCCAAGCAGTCCTGCAACCGCTGGGAAGAATACCAATATACTTAAAATATTATCCATTTTATCCCCTTAACCTATCATCGCTGAGATTGCAGCGATTACCAATAGTAGTACACCACCAACAGCCATCCAATTTAGATAGTTAGAAAGGTTACCTGTTTGCATACTTCTTGTTTTATCACCTGTTTTGTACAGTGCCTTAGCAATATTATCGACTGTTGCATCTACAATTTTCAAGTCCACTTTTTCCCAGAATACTTCTGATGCCATTTTATATGGTTTTGTGATAAACTCTTCATATAGCTGTGGAATATAATACTGATTTGCAAGTAGTTTATAGGCAAAAGAATTTTCAAGTTTGTCATCTCTTTTAAGCCCTTTAGCATATTTGACGTATGCCAACAATATACCACCAATAGCAAATGCCGAAACAATCAGAGTTAGCCAAACCACCATGTGGTGTGTATGTTCACTCATGTGATACTCTGGTAAAAGATTGGTAATAAATGCTTCATATTGGTGCATACCAAAACCAGCGACCATCGCTAAAATAGCCAATGGAGACATTGCCACAAGTACATATTTGTACATTTCATGTGGGTGAATGCCAAATGCTTTATATCTTTCGTCACCATGGAAGGTTAAGAAGACTTGTCTGAAACTATAGAATGCTGTCATACCTGCAGTAAGCACCAACACTGCCCATAATACATAGGTACCTTCATTAAAGGCTGTTTCTATGATGGCATCTTTAGAGAAGAAGCCTGCAAATGGGAAAATACCTGCAAGTGCGAGTGAGGCAAGTCCCATGTATGCCCATGTCCATCGCATGGTCTTTTTAAGTCCACCCATCTTAAAGATGTCAAGTTCATCATGCATCGCATGCATCACGTTACCTGCACCCAAAAAGAGTAGTGCTTTAAAAAATGCGTGTGCAGCAAGGTGAAAAAGTGCTATCCAGTAAGCACCTAGTCCCGCTGCGGCAAACATATATCCTAACTGTGACAGTGTAGAGAAGGCAATAATTCTTTTTAAATCTCTGTTGACCAATGCCATTGATGCTGCAAAAAATGCTACAAATGTTCCAAGAGATGCAATAAAAAATGATACTTCAGGTGTCATTTCAAAAAGTGGGTTTGCACGAATCACCAAGAAAACCCCAGCGGTTACCATCGTTGCTGCGTGAATCAGTGCAGAAACAGGGGTAGGCCCCTCCATCGCATCTGTAAGCCATGTATGTAGTGGAAACTGTGCTGATTTTCCCATCGCACCAATAAAGAGTGCAAAAGCAGATGTCGTCAAAATTGTTTCACTTAGGTATGGAAGTTGTGCAAAGACTTCATCATATTGTAATGAACCTGTGTTCCAGTAGATAATAAAGATACCAATAAGCATACCAAGGTCGGCAATACGGTTCATAATGAATGCTTCATTTGCTGCCCAAGATGGAGAGATAGAAGGGTTTTCTTCTCGTGTAACATCTTCTTTATGATACCAAAAACCAATGAGTAGCCATGAACAGACACCCACGCCTTCCCATCCAATGAAAAGACCAGCAAAGTTATCTGACATGACAAGTATCATCATCGAAAATACGAAAGCTGACAGATAAGAGAAGAATCTGTTAAAACTTTTATCGTGATCCATATATCCGATAGAATAGATATGTACTACTGTAGAAACAAGTGTCACCACTGTCATCATAGTCACAGATACCTGGTCTACCACAAATCCAAATGGTATATGAAGGTCTCCCGCGCTAATCCAATCCATCATTGTGACATGAATAACATTACCTGTTGTATAAATGTTGATAGCCAACAATACAGCAGAGATAAATGAAATTGCCAACAATGAAGAAGCAACAATACCTACAAAAACTTGTCTTTGGCTCATGCCAAACAACGCCGCAAAAAGAGAGCTTGCAAACGGTGCAAAAAGTGCTATGTATACTAAATTTTCCATCATTATCCTCTCATATTTGCTAGGTCATCTAAGTCTAGAGAACCGTGTTTTTTGTATAGTACAATCAAAATACCAAGTCCAACTGCCACTTCTGATGCTGCAATCGCAATCACAAAGAAAGCAAACATTTGACCTGTTAAGTCATTGTAGTAATGTGAAATCGCTGCAAATGCTATGTTTACTGCATTGAGCATAACCTCTGTTGCGAAGAAAAGCATTAAAAGGTTTCTTCTTCTTAGTACCCCCACTAATCCTATGGAAAAGAGTATGGCTGATACAATTAGGTAATGAGACAACCCTATCATTTTTCATCCTTTACTACTAAAATTTCGTCATCTACTGATGTGTCTTTGGTAAGAGAATTATCCATTTTTTTACCTGCAAGAATAATCCCAGCAATCATTGCAACCAATAACATCACCGCTGCTACCTCAAATGGAATAAGGTATTTTGTAAACAATACAATACCAACATCCTGTGCATTTCCTGCACTTTCATGTATAGGGTAAAGTGCTTGAATCGATTCAGAATGAATCGGTGCTGCAAATATAAGGACTAGTACCAACGCAGAAAGCCCACCAAGTAAAAACACTAACGCATTGTTGGTATTTTTCTCTTTTATGTCTCTTGTGGCATCAAAGAACATCATCGCAAATGAGTAAAGTGCCATAATAGCACCTACGTAAACGATGAGCTGAACCACACCAAGAAAGTCTGCCCCCAAGATAAAGAAGAACCCTGAAATGAGCACCATTGCCGACGCAAGTGATGTCATAGCATAGAGTACATTTTTACTCATGACTGTGACTAAAAACAGTCCGATTGTTAAAGCCGAAAATAGGTAAAAGGCTACAGTTTCATACATTTTCTTCTCCCTAGTACGCTAGTGGCGTTTGTTTAATATTGTCATCTGCATTTGGAGATACTGCACCAAATCCATCATACTCTTGTTGTAAGTTAAGTTTATCTATAGGTGTCAACATATCTTCAAAAAGTGAATAACTTGCACGTTGCTCTGATGCATTCTCATAACGTGGTCCATGTACAATAGCAAGCTCTGGACATACTTCTGCACAATATCCACAGAAAATACAACGACCAAAGTTAATGGTATACTCACTCACTTCTTTACGTTGATTTTCATCATAACGTGTATCCATAGAGATACAGTTTGAGATACAAATTTTCTCACAAAGTCCACACCCGATACATCTGTAGTTACCTGATTCGAGTAGTCTTAACATATCATGAATGGCTCTATATCTTGGAGAGATAGGTAGTTTCTCAAAAGGATACTTCACTGTATGCATATCGTTTGCAAAAAGTGCTTTAAGCATCGCTTTCATGGTGACCCACAGTCCTACAAAAAGTTCTCCCTTAAAGGTTCTTTTTACCACTTGTTTAAACTGACACCAACCACCTTTTGGACTATGTCCCAGGTCTAAGTTTGTGTAGTTTTGCGTTCCTACATTTCTGTTTTTAAATTGTTCTAAACTCATACCTACTCCTTATACCATCATCACTAATGCGGTAATAACAATGTTCACTACCGCTAGCGGCATTAATACTTTCCAACACAACCACATAAGTTGATCTGGTCTTACATGTGGCCATGCTGCTCTTACCCATAACATCAAAAAGAAGAAGAATGCAATCTTTGCCATAATAAATAGCCAGCCAAACATACCAACAGCGTCATAGCCACCTAAAAAGACTACAGCCGCAATGACAGAAACCGTAATCATGTTTGCATACTCGCCAATGAAGAACATACCCCATCTCATCCCTGAATACTCTGTTGCATACCCAGAAACCACTTCAGCTTCATGCTCAAGAAGGTCAAATGGTGTTCTATTCGTCTCTGCAAATCCTGCAATAAGGAAAAGGACAAATGCAACGGGCTGTTTCCAAATAAGCCAATTTCCAATGCTACCTGCTTGGTAGTTATTGAAATCAACAAATGAAAGTGAACCCACTAACATAATAGGTGCTAAAATAGAAAGCCCTGTCACCACTTCATAAGACAAAAACTGTACCGCTGTTCTTGCCGCACCGATGATTCCCCATTTGTTTGCCTGTGACATACCTGCAAGCAGTGGACCATACAATCCTGCTGCCATCATTCCAAGTACAAATAGCACGCCAATGTTTAAATCTGCTGCAATAGACGGTACAAATGTACCTCCTAATAGAGGTATCCATGATGGGATTGTAAAGTCTGGGAATACTGGTACTGCTGCTAAGGCAATGAATGCAGTTGCTGCAGTAATCACTGGTGCCATTTTAAAAATAAATGCATTGGCATTTTGTGGCACAATATCTTCTTTGGTAAAGAGTTTAATCCCATCTGCTGCAATTTGTAGCAAACCATAAGGTCCTACGTGCATTGGGCCAAGACGTCTTTGCATAAAAGCAAGTACTTTTCTTTCTATAAATGTACCAAAACCTGCAATGGCAGAAATCACAGCCAAAATAATGATGGCTTTGATAATGACACCAGCAGCGGTTACCTGTGGTAAATTTTCTACGAGCGTTGTTTCCATATTACACCTTTCTCAATGTTACTGTTTTGTAGCGTGACTCACCAAAGAGATCATACACACCCTGTGCAGCTTTAAAATCTGGCACTTTTACGATGTCACCTGTTATTTTCTCATCAGCAACGACATCTAAAGTAATGCTTCCATTGTCAAAGACAACTTCTACTTTATCACCCAAACTCTCTGCTTTTTCTACACTTGCATACAGTGCAAACGTTTCAAAAATCTCATGTGACTTGTCTGTAAAGTCATTGAATTGACGCGCTGGGTTACATCTGTATGCAATCTCACCTTCAAGCAGTGCAGATTCATCACACTTTTCTACTTCTGGAAGCTCTGTATCTACATTCAATGTTTCAAGTGTGTATCCACGATTGTCTGTGCCATCATTATCAAATGTATTCGTTAAATCATCAAATGCAATGGCTTTAAACCCTCTGTCAGTTGGAAGCAGTACCGTCCAATCAACAGTCAATTCAGGAGCACCAACCAATGCTTTCATAAGATCATTGAGTTCGTATCCGTTGTACTCTACTGCTGCATTGGTAGGAAGTACACGTTTACCTATGTTACAAAGTGTTCCTTCTTGTTGGTTCATCGCAGGCATATCCAAATCACCATTACCTAAAGCAGAGAGTCTGAAATCACCATTTTCGTTGTAGCCTACAGTGTAACCACTTTGGGTATCATCAAGTTCACAAATGAGTGCCACACCCAGTGCATTTGACTTAGGTGGAGTCATTACGACATCTATGTCACAGGTTGCTTCAACAAGTGCTACAAGTTTTGCTATATTTTCTGCTTTCTCATGATAATACAGGTCTTCACCCAACATCATAGAGAAAGACTCTTTTTTCTTCATCATCTTCTCAAAGGCAGCATCAAAAGTTGAAGCATCACCGCCTAGCAGGTCTACAAGACCATTGGTCTCAACCGTAATCTCTTTGTCAACCATCTCTGTGACTTTTTTAGATACCTCTTCCTCTTCACCAGTCTCTTCGTTAAGTACCATCTCTTTAACAGTTTTGACTTCTTTTTCTTTAATAGTCTTTGTTTCAGACTTTTTAAAACTGTCAATGTAAGATTTGACCTCTTCAGGGAGTTTCTCTTTATCTGCAAACAGATCAAGTACCAAATAAAGGGCAGCCTCTTCAAGTCCCACTTTATGGTTAAAAATCTCTACTGTTTTACCAAACGTTGGGATGAGTGTATCCCCTACTGGATGGAAGTAAAGTCCTGCACCTTTGTTAAGCTTTTGTACATTGTTAAAAGCATATTTCATAGCTGGAGAGTCATTTCTGAGTGCTGCACCAATAGAGATAACAAAATCAGAGTTTTTCATAATAACATCTGTATCTGTCGTCCAAAGGCTGTTTCCAGATGCCGCTTCATAGTGATTGAGGAATGTTTGGAATGCCTTGACTTCAGGGTTGTAAAGTTTGACACCCATTTTCTCTTTGAGTGTTTGAAGCATCAATGCCTCTTCGTTTGTAATCATAGAATTAAAACGAATCGTTTCAGCTTTTTTTAATGCTTCAACTGCAGCTGTGAATGCCACTGTATCTTTAGTCGCTGTAGTGTTTTGGAAATCATACGCAAAACGTGCTGAACCATCCAAGGAGACATAATTCCATTCATTTGTAATTCTATAGATTTTTTCTGTTCTGTCTTCAATGGATGTTGGCTTGACTTCGTAGTAAATCTGTGCACCATCGCTCGAATGTGCAGCAACGGCAGGAACTCTTTTTAAGTCCCATGCATTTGATTGGTAGACAAAGTCACGTGAAGCCAATGCACCCACTGGACACACAGCAATACACTCACCACAGTCAGAACAGTTTGTGTGCTCTGTACCATTACTAGGAGCGATGACAGATTTTTGAAGCTTATTCCACATAGAGTAAGCATCTTTTGGCATAGACTCTTTATAGCCCTTGTCAAGCTCTGCTCCACCACGTTTCACTGTAGTAATAGCAGCATCACCAATCATATCTTTACATACCGTAGTACATCTTTCACACACAATACAAAGACCTGCATCATAATGGAGTACCGATGACCAATTCACTGTCTCACGTTTTGTATCAGGTATCATATATGATTGTGAATCTACAGCCAACTCCAATGTATAGTTTTGTAATTCACACTCTCCTGACTTGTCACATACTCCACACTGAAGGGGGTGATTGACATCATAGACTTCCATAATGGCTCTACGCTCTTCAAGGATTGTTGGCGTACTTGTCGTAATCTCCATATCTTCTTTTACTTTTGCATTACAGGCATACACCTGTTTTCCATCTGCTTCTACCAGACAAATACGACATGCCAGTGTTGGCGAACATCGTGTCAAGTAACATATAGCTGGGATGAAAACATCGTTAGCACGTGCAGCATTGAGAATATACTCACCCTCTTTAGCCTTGTACTCAATGCCGTCAATTTTGATAGTAATCATATTATCTACCGTTTGAACTTCACTCATATTAGCTTCCTATCTTTTGAATTTCTACTCTGCTAAATCTATATGAGGATACCAAAGGCGTACTTAATCCCATGTCATAGGTAGGGTTAAGTGCAATGGTTCCTTTCATAGATGTATCAATCTTAAACACTCGTTTAAACGTCACTCCGTCAATGGAAAAAGAAACCTCTTCTCCATCACTTAATTTTGTTGCCGTTGCAAACTGTTGTGAGCCCACTAAAAAAGCTTCTTCTTCGAGTGGTTCACAGAGATTTGTAAAGGCTGAAAATTGCTCTTTTGGATTACATGTATAGACCACTGCTCCATCCAAACCATCTAATTCAGCCACCTCTTCCAATGTCTCATCAACCAATCTTTCACGCACCTCTAATAGATAGCCTCTATGCTCTGTTCCTGTCGTATCAAAATAGTCTGGAAGTGCATCAAAGTCAACACTTTTAAACCCTTTGTCCACAGGAAGAGCTTTGGTATACGCTATGGTATATTCAGCATTCAACCCTAAAGCATTGGCTATATCATTGAGTACATAGCCACCATAAGGTTGTGCTACGTTCATGGGTACGACACGCTTATCATTGCTTGTGAGTGTTCCCTCTTGCTGATTGAGTGCTGGCATATCCAAATCGCCATTACCCAGTGCTGACAAAGTAAAGTCAGCGCTCGCGTTATAACCTACGGTAGTACCTGTTGCTTCATCATCCAAATCACAGATAAGTGACACACCCATTGCATTACCTGCTGGAGGGACACATACAACATTGAAGTTTGCATATTTTTCAACCAGTGCAAGAACTTTAGCGATTTGCTCTGCTCTTGGATGTGCATACAAATCACTTCCAATCACCAAAGAGAAACCATTCTTTTTGAGCATGGATTTTCTAAGAAGTTCTAACTCCTCTTCTCCTACATTGGACTCTGCACTAAGGTTACCTATATCTAAGTCATGAAGAAATGCTTTCACTCCTGCTGGAACCTCTACATCACGAAGTAACATTTCAACAAGTAATGCCGCAACACCCTCTTCACTTTGTGGCTCATACTTAATAAATTGAGTGACTATATTTTTAATCTCTGCATCTTCGATGGGATGCATATAGGCGACTCTTGCTCTATGCCATTTTGATGCCATGTTAATATGGTATTTCACGGTTGGCGCATCATCATAGATTTTTGTACCAAATACAATAATAGCTGTTGATTCTGAGATGCCTTTGAGTGTCCCAGCATAAAGTGATTTACCTGTGACCGATGCATAGGCTTTCATAAACTTCTGATAGGCTCTTGCTTCGCCAGAAATGAGTTTTGCACCTGTTTTCTCTTTTATTTGTTGTAAAATAAAAGCTTCTTCATTCGTAATTTGTGGCGCAAAGATGATACTTTGGGCATTTTTTACTGCATGGAGTGCGTTTTCAAATGCTTTTTCATCTTTACTCACATTTTTATTTGCATAATCAAAACCATATCTACCTGCACCACACAAAGAGGTAAACTCAAAGTTGTTTGTCACACGGTAAATCCTATCGTGTTTCACTTCATAAGTCATCTGACAGCCACCACCACAGTGAGGACAAGCCGATGGGATTTTTTCAAGTTCCCATGCATTGGTTGTGTATTTAAAATGCGTATCTACCAAGGCACCTACAGGACACACTGCTGCAGCCTCACCCAAGGATGCATAATTTTTCTCTTGTTTGACATTCAAAATAGTAGAAGAATACCCACCAAAATGAAGCTTCAATGCTTCATCCCCAGTGATTTCTGTGGATACACGTACACATTTTTCACACATAATGCACAGTGCAGGGTCATAAGACACATGCCCCCAATTCTCTACTGGTCTATGTTGTTCTTTAGTAGTAAAGGGCTGATCAGATACATCAAACTCCATAGTCTTATTTTGCAAGTCGCATTCACCCGATTGATCACACACACCACACTCCAGTGGGTGATTCACATTATAGAGTTTCATAATGTTCTGACGTTCTGTGTAAAGTTCGCTATTGTTTGTGGTCACTACCGCACCATCAGTAGCTTTTTCCTGGCATGACAAAATAGTCCCATCTACACCTTCAACATTGACGATACACATACGACAGGATGCGATGGGTTTTACTTTAGTCAAGTAACACATTGTTGGGATATAAATATCATTTTCTCTGGCTATCTCTAAAATAGTCTTTCCAAAAGTACTTTTACATACTTTCCCGTCTATGCTCAGTGTAATCTCTTTTCCTGTGTTGATTGAATTATGTACACTCATCTTACACCGCCACCATAGAGATATAATAACAACGCATACAACGTTCAGCTTCAGAGATAGCTTCTTCACCAGTAAATCCTAAATTGACCTCTTTTTGGTTGTCTTTACGTTCTTCGGTCTCTAGTTTTTGACTTACCGCTCTTGGAATACCTGGCATCCATCCTGTGATTTTTTCATTTTTATCATACACCTTTAACTTTGCCAAGTGATCTTCCATAATTTCATCATCAAGAAGCGTACATTTTCCATCGTAAATGTAACGACTCATTACAGAGGCTGCGCGTCTTGCCTGTCCCACTGCATTAACAATCGTCATAGGACCATATTCACAGTCACCTGCAGCAAAGAGTCCTGGACGTGAAGTCATATAGTCTTTACCATTGGTAAGCAACGTATTCCATGATGTTAACTCTACTTCCCACTCTTCAGGAATGAGTTGTAAATCTGCCGCTTGAGATACTGCAGGGATTAAGTAATCACATTCGATTTCAAAATCTCCACCTTCAATTTTGACAAGTTGTGCTCTACCACCATCTGGGTCAGGCACAAGTTCAAAACGGTTGACTTTGAGTTTAGTAATATTCTCACCATCATCAAAAATCTCTTCAATAGCTGAGTGGAAGATAAACTCAACACCCTCTTCTACTGCCTCATGATACTCTTCATATGTCGTGTTACGAATAATCGTTTTTTCATCACGACGGTAAAGCATAATCACTTTTTTGGCACCTTCACGAATAGAACAACGTACCACATCCATAGAAGTAAAACCACCACCAACACAGACAACCACTTTGTCCTTAAGTTCATTAGAAGCAGGTGCACCAATCTGATATTTGTGCCACAAGTTTACTTTGTCCAGCATGCTAATCGCACCCCAGTAACCACCCATTTTAGGGTTTTCATTTTCTGCACGTACTTTTTTAGAAAGCCTTGTTCCAAAAGAAAGTAACGTTGCATCATACTGGGCATCTATCTCTTTAAGGCGTGCTGCATCTACTCTATGATTATTCGTAATGCTCACCGTAGGCAATTCAAGTACAAAATCAATATCTTTATTATATTTATCAACTGGCATTCTATATTCGGGTACCCCTACGGCTACTTCCCCACCATTGACGGGTAGTTCTTCGAAAATATCGACTTGAATACCTTCTAATCCAAGGTAATATGCCGCTGTAAGCCCAGCGGGACCTGCACCTATGATGGCAACTTTTTTCCCATCATTACGTGCTGGTTTCGGCTCATGTGGATGCAACCAAGGTATTTCGTGGTCTGTTTCATAATCAGCACCAATACGCTTAAGTTCCATAATAGAGATAGGCTCATCAAGGTTTGCACGACGACAGGCATCTTCACATGGATGAGGACATACACGTCCACACGTATGTGCTAATGGCATCGTCTGTCTTGTTGCCTGTAGAGATTCAGTAAATACCATATCTCTTACCCCTTCAATATACGCAGGTATATCTACATTTGCTGGACACATATCGGTACACGGTGCTGTCACTTTTGCTATGTAAGAGGTATCACCATTATAATGTTTTGAGGGGATTTGAGCATCAATACAAGTATCAAACTGATCTTTGTAATGTTCCATTAAATCTAATATAGGTTTAGGTACTGTTTTCCCAATCTCACATTTAGACGTAACCATCATCGTCTGGCTTATCTCTTTTAAGTGTGTGATGTCATCATGAGAGCCTTCACCACGCGCGATTTTATTGAGTAGGTCATAGAGGATTCTACCACCCCATCTACCTGGTGCACAACGTCCACATGCTTCTGAGTACTCCTGGTACTGTGCTGCATATTGATTGGCGAGTTCTACGGCATCTATATCTTCATCGAAAATGGCTACACCATCCCAACCTATAAATGCTTTTGAAGCAGTGTCACCATGATAGGTTTCAGGCAGCCTGAAATCTGTTGCAACCCACTCATCATAAGGTTTATCACGGTTGTCAATAAACTCATCTCTCCAAGTGGAAAATACTACACCTGACACTACTCAGCCTTCGCTTCTTCAGCTGCTTTAAGCGCTTCTTTTTCAGCAAGTTTTTTTGCTTTTTCAGCTTCTTTCTCAGCAGCGATTTTAGCTGCTTGGGCAGCTTTTTCTTCTGCCTCTTTTTTCGCAACAGCCAAAGCTTCAGCACGTTCTTTACGTGTCTCTTCACTTACTTTTTTGACCACAACAGTCCAGTCAACTTCATTGAATTTTAATGAGTTCATTAAATCATGTCCTGACTCTTTGATGACATCAGCAGATTTTTGAATAGAAGAAAAATCACCTACTTCAAACATAAAGATACCTACTTCACCCACTTGAATACCTTTGTCGATAAGTTCAAGCATTCTGTCATAAAAATCGTCGTGTAAATGTCTTAAATCGTAACGTTTCATTATCTATCCACCTCTCCAAATACGATGTTTGTTGAACCAATGATAGTAACAACATCAGCGATATACGTTCCCACAAGAATTTCTTGCAATAAACCTGTATGGAAGAAACTTGGCGCTCTACATTTCAGTCTGTACGCGTATGGCTCACCCTCTGACTTTATATAGAATCCAAGTTCACCTTTTGGTGACTCAGTTGGTACATATGCTTCACCACGTGGTGGTCTCATACCTTGTGTCACAAGCACAAAGTGTTGCATCAATGCATAGTTTTGTGTCATAATCTCTTCTTTAGGTGCAGAGATGTACTGAGGAGCATGCGCCATGAGTTGTGGCTCAGTCTCTTTATACATAGGAATGAGCTGTCTTAATATACGTGTGGACTGTTTCATCTCTTCCATATAAAGTCTATAACGTCCATACGAATCACATCGATCACTAACAGGCACATCAAAGTCAAGCTCAGAGTAAAGCTCATATGGCTCTTCTTTTCTAATATCATATTTGACACCTGAGCCTCTAAGCATTGGTCCTGTACATCCCCAGTTGAGGGCATCTTCTGCAGAAATAACCCCTACATCTTCCAAACGCATTTTCCAGATACGATTTTCAGTCAAGAGTGCTTCATATGTGTGTTCTAATTCATAATCTACTTTATCACAAAATGCTGCTACATTTTCTAACCAACCTGCAGGTAAATCTAGTGGCACACCACCTATACGTACCGCAGAGTGTGTAAGTCTTGCTCCACAGTAATCTTCCATTAAATCCATAGCAAATTCACGTTCACGGAAGGCATAGAGGAATACTGACATCGCACCAACATCAAGTGCATGTGTTGCGATGAAAAAGAGGTGAGAAATCACACGATTAAGCTCTAGTAACATCGTTCTAATAACCTGTGCTCTACGTGGGGCTTCAATATCAAGAAGCTTCTCAACAGCGAGTGCATACGCATAGTTATTTGATGTAGATGCAATATAGTCAAGTCTGTCTGTTGTTGGTAAAAACTCATTATAAGTCATGTTCTCAGCCATTTTTTCGATACCACGGTGTAAATAACCGATATCTGGATAGGCTTTGACAACCTGTTCACCATCAAGCTCAAGAACCAGTCTTAACTGACCATGTGCAGAAGGGTGTTGAGGACCAAAGTTGATTACCATTGTATTGTCATCACGCTCAAAATTGAGGTTTTCAAAAAATGGTGATAATTTATTTGCTACTTGCATGCGCGCCCCTATTTTCTTTCGTCTAATGTCTTAGACGTCTTTTTATTATAATCTACAAGGAATGTATCACTGTATTCTATCTCTTGTTCTACCTCTGCATTATACTCTGCACCAAATGGCACTTCATACCCTACACGAGAGAAACGTTTTGTATCTTCAATATCGATTTTAGCGGGGTCTCTGTTTTCAGGTCCAATGATATCTCTATACTCTTTACCGAAGATTTTATCGACTTCATACCATGACGCAAACTCATCGCCATGTAATGGATATGTTTTAAGTAAAGGATGTCCTTCCCAGTCATCTGGCATAAGGATACGCTTAAGGAAGGGATGATTATTGACTTTGATACCAAACATATCAAACATTTCACGCTCTGCAAAATTTGCAGACTTAAATAGTGGTTCAATACTCTCAATAGCCAAACCTTTTTCCAAGCGACATACCACTCTTACTCTTTTAGCTTCTGTGATATTCAACAATTGCCAAAAAAGTTCAAACTCATTATCTTTGGCTAAGTAATCCACAGCTGATTGTTCTGAACATTGGGTATATCCACACTCTTCTTTAAGTGTTTTGATCACATCAAAGTTACGTGTGGGATCAATATGTACGACAAGTTGCCCTATTTCAACATAAGACTCTTGTACATCTGCACCTAATGCTGAAACCACAGAAGCAAAATGTGCATCACTTACTTCAGCTCTTGGTACGCGAGGAACCACATGAAATCTATCTGTATAGTAAGATTTTGCTTGAACGTTGTCTTTTGGTACATATTTACGCATTATATTAACCTCGCTCTTTTTTTACCCAGTTGAGTTGTTAGATCTTGTTTGGTATTTTTATTCATATTCGCAGATTCTTTACGTATCTTTTTTTGGAGCATCATGAGTGCATACTGAAGAGTCTCAGGTCTTGGTGCACATCCTGGTAAGTAGATATCAACAGGGATGATTCTATCAACACCTTGTACGGTTGCATAGGTGTTAAACATACCACCTGTGTTTGCACATGATCCCATAGAGATGACCCATTTTGGTTCAGTCATTTGGTCATACAAACGTCTTGCAAATTCAGAGTGCTTTTTAGAAAGTGTTCCTGCAAGTATCATCACATCTGCCTGTCTTGGAGAGGCTCTAAAGATAGTCCCCATTCTATCGAAGTCATAACGAGAAGCTCCCGATGCCATCATCTCAATCGCACAACATGCGAGTCCATAGGTAAGTGGCCAAAGTGAATTTGAACGCCCCCAGTTTACGAGTTTATCTACCGAAGTCAATGCTATCGGCAATCCAGCTGCGCTGGCATAATTTACTTGATGCTGTGCCATTCAAGTGCTCCTTTCTTCCATGCATATACGAAACCAATCGTAAGTAATAATATAAATAGTAACATCTCTGCAAAACCAAACCAACCAAGTAGTTTAAAGTCAATCGCCCATGGGAACATAAAGATAATCTCCACATCAAACAAAATAAACAAAAGTGCTATCAAATAGAATTGTGCCGAGATAGTATTAGGCTGTTTTGTTACCTCTGGTCCACATTCGTAGATACTAAGTTTCAGTCTTTCTGTGTCAAGACGTGCCATTTTACGTGATACAAAACGTGCAGCCCATAATGTCGCGGGGAACGCTACAGCTGTCAACGCAAACAAAACAAAGACACCAAAATACGGGTGTTCTGTAAGTACATGAGTCATATTAATCCCTTAAATTTGAATTCATCATTCTCTCTCATTGGAGCAGAGAATTCTCAGAATAGTAAGTTATAGTAACCAAAAGTTAATTAAAGTCATTGTGTAGCCATTGTGTATATGTACGACTTCAATAGTTTGTAACTATGTGAAACAAAGAAAAAGAGGGTTACAATATCAAAAACATAACTTGAGGAACAGTACATGAAAAAAATAGTCAATATTTTATACTGGGTTGCCATGGCAGGGTTACTTTTTTGGTTTGCCTATTCAAAGGGTTGGATACTAACAAACTTTCAATCTATAGATGCAAAACAAGCCTTGCACATATTAGAAAATGATGATAATGTGAGTTTACTGGATGTACGAACGATAGCAGAGTATAAAGAAGGACATCTCAGAGATGCAACGCTTATCCCCGTGCAAGCACTTTCTGAAAACCTGGGAATGCTTAAAGCAGACAAAAGTAAAAAAATGATTGTCTATTGTCGTATAGGAAGTCGTTCTGTTGCTGCTTCACGAATATTAGAAGAGAATGGATTTACCCCACTTAATGTAAAAGGTGGGATAATCCAACTTAAAGCTGCTGGTGCAGAAATTATTAAATAATATTTTACAACTCAATATTGAGTGAGTTCAATGTTTCGTATGTAATTCCGCCTGTAGCAAGTGTATTATCTTTTTGATAACGTTCTAATGCATTTCTTGTTCCTCTTCCAAGTACACCATCAGGCTTACCTGTATGGTAAGATTTTTCATTGAGTGCTGTTTGAAGCTTTTTAATCACATCTTTAGTCATATTGGTTTGACATAAAATACGCTTCCACTCTACATGTGTACTTGCAAGTTTTTTACGTTTTTCTACCATTTTGTATTCTGCTTCTATAGGTGTTTTAACCTCTTTTGCTGGCGTCACAAGCTTCTCTACTTTCACAGTTTTATAGACTGCAGGTATCACTTCTTCTTTAACTGTAGCAGGTGTGTCAAGTACTACTTTTTCAACATCTTTAGTCACAGCAGGTGTTTCTACTAAACAAACTTGATGTCCTGTATATCTCCATGGTTTATCCGCTCCAGTTTGTGCATCTGTCCACATAAATGATGCTGCTGTATCGGGTAGCTTTTTTTTGATTGTTTTGTGTACCGCAGGAACCAGTGTATTTTTCACTGTTGGTGCAGACACTAAATGTTTAACTTTTACAGTTTTAACTTCGGCAGGTATCTCTTGCACTTCTGTTCTTGCAGGACTTGTAACAACTTGCTTCTTAATTGTTTTATACTTAGCTGGGACTTTCACAAGACACATAATCTCACCTGTAGCACCAGAGAGTTTCTGTGCAGGATTTTGCCCTTTTTTCCAAACTGTTTTTGCTTCTTCTATTAATACTTTTTCTTCAGTATATTCATACTTAGGTGGAATATCTACTACTTTTTTTGAAGGAGGGATGACTTCTATTTTTTGTTCTTGGGTTTCAAATTGTGCTGGAATTATTTCTGTTTCATTACGCTCATTTTGCACAATAACATCTTCTTCAACAATTTTATATGTTGCTGGTTGGAAAAATTCTTTATAACAAGTGCCTGCTGTCGCATGTGCCAAGTCTAACCCTTGTGCTTTGACTGCATCAAGTAATGCCTGACTAACAGGTAATGCTTTTTTTCTTAATGATGTTTTCCATACGCGAACTGCAGGCTTCACCTCAACCGTTTCTGTCATTTTTTTATATTTCGCAGGGACAGGAATTAGCTTTTTAATTTCTGGAGTCACTGCAACTTTTTGCTCTACTGTTTCATATTGTGCTGGGATGATACTTATCTCTTCAGTGGGTTCTTTCACCATTACTTTTTCTTCAACAGTTTCATATTTAGCTGGAGACATTACCCTTGCATAACATTCACCTGGTTTTGCATTAGGTGGGGTAAGTGAGATATCTGTTGCATAGATAGTTGTAAGAGGTAAAAGTAACCCCACGAGTAAGTTTGAGTATTTAATTTTCATAATTCTGCCTTCCTAGAATAGTTTCCCGTATCTTATAAAAGAAAGATTACTTAACTATTACTTCACGCCTGACAAAAGCTGATCATACACTTCTAAAGTGGTCTCAAAGGTTTCAGAGCTCTGTGATTTTTTCTTGTTAAGTTCTTCTTTCATAAGAAGTGTCAGTTCACGTAAACGTCTAGAAACTTCTCTTTTACATCCTTTTTGACCTCGGGCATTACAATTATCTATCAGTGTAATCATTTGAGGGAAAAGTGATGCAGTGAGTTTATTGTACATTTCACTATAGGCACGTCCCTCTATAAATTGTTCTATTATTTTTTCTTGCTCTTTTGTGTATCCCCATACCTCATCAATATATGTAATTTGATCATTAATATGCTTATGCTTATTTGTTTCTATTTTACGGCGTTTCTTTTTAATTTTTTCTAAAGCTTTATAGGTATCACTTTGGGGTTGAAATCCTTTTTGTTTATATTTCCATACGAAATAGCCTAATAGTACGACACTGATTAAAACAAGCAACGGAAGGATAAAAGGATAAAAAGAGCCTAAAAGTGCTGTAAAAAATACACTTAAAAGTACCAATATTGTTTGCATTTTAAATTTTGAACCCCATACTTTTAATACCTTCAAAACTTGAACCTAACTCTTTTTCTATCTCTTCTAAAAAATCTTGGTTGGAAAAGACAGACTCGTCTCTTACTGCTACTTTATAAGCAGTATTTTTAATAATAAGATTAATCTGCCCACCTGTCAGTTCATGTTTGGCTAACTCTTTCATATCAAAACTCTCATCATAATCTGCATTTTCAGGAAGCATAAACTGCCAGAGTCTCAAACGTTGTTTTTTCCCTGGTTTTTTAAACTCAATTTTATAGTTAAACCGACGCGAAAAAGCTTTGTCTATGTTACCAAGAAGATTTGTGGTTGCGATGAGTATACCTTCAAATTTTTCTATCTGCTCTAGAAAAATGTTTTGCATTTGATTGTGCATTTTATCAGCTGAAGAT